>NZ_JAAGMH010000104.1:0-1922 GCF_010548505.1 Streptomyces sp. SID14515
CGCACCGCGTCCGCCGCCTCCCGCGCCGCCTCCCCGGCCGCCCGGCCCGCGGCGTCGGCCGCGTCCGCCAGCTCCTGGCCCGCCGCCTCCGCGTCCGCCAGCAGCGAGGCGGCCTGCTCCTGCGCCAGCCCGAGAATCCGCTGGGCCCGCTCCCCCAGCTCCGCGTAGTCCTGCTCGGGCAGGGCCGCCGCGGTCTCCGCCAGCCGGGCCGCCTCGCCCGCGAGCTCCTCCGCCAGCGCCGTCAGCCGCGAGACTTCCGCGAGCGCCCTGTCCCGCTCGGCCGTCCGGGCGGCCATCGCCCGGTCCACCTGCTCCGGACGGTAGCCACGCCCCCGCACGCCGACGACGTCGAACGCGGACACCGGTCCAGCACTCATAGCCTGAAGCCCCTCTACGACACACGGACGCACCGGCACACGGACGCACGGATGCACACGGGTCGCCCCGCGATACGTCAAGGATGCGGCAATTGGTGCCGGAAGTCGGAATCGATCAGCAGCATTCAGGCCGGAAGCGACCGGCATCACAGAACCGGGCGAACCGGTGGTCATCGGCCCGGCGGCCCGGCAAACGACGAGGCGCCCGGCCCCTTCCGGGTCCGGGCGCCTCGTACACGCTCGCCGTTCAGCACCGCGCACGGCATCGCGTACGGCTCAGATCAGGCCGTCCCACATCTGCTCCAGCAGCACCGACCACCAGCTCTCCGGCGACGCCAGCGCCGCCGGGTCCAGCGCGACCAGCTGTGCCTGGAAGTCGACGGTCCAGCGGCCCGCCTGCTCCGGGTTCAGCCCGAACCTCAGCCGCCACATCCGGCCCAGCAGCGCCATCGACCGCACGAACTCCGGCAGCCCGGTGTTCACGAACTGCGGCGGCACCGACTGCCCGCCGGGGCCCGCCTCCACCGGCACGGCCACGATGTTCGCCGTCCCGTACTGGACACAGATCGCCTTGCCGAAGTCCGTACCCATCACCAGGTACGACCCCGCGTCCGGCGCGGGCTGCACCTGACGCTGCGCGGCCAGCTCGGCCAGCGTCGGCACCACCGGCTGCCCGGGCTGCGCCCAGAAGAACGGCCCGAAATCGGCGGGCAGCCCCGCCCACACCAGGGTGTGCGCGACGACCTCGGGCACGCCCTGACGGGACACCGCCCGCTGGTCGAACCGCAGGATGCCCTGCGGACCGAACGCCTGCACCAGCTCCTCGGCCACCGCCTCCGGCGGCAGCGCGGGCGCGGGCGGCAGCTGCGGCAGCGGCGCCCGCACCGGCGCGGGCCGCGCCGGGCCGTCCGCGACCTGGTGCAGCTCGCCCTGATGCGTCAGCAGATGCTGCATGCCCTGCTGCCGGCTGGCGTGATCCGTGCCGTACGGCGCGACGCTGGTGATCCGCACCTGCGGCCAGGTCTCCCGGATCATCCGGGCGCAGTACCCGCCCGGCAGCTCGCAGGACTCCAGCTCGGTGTGCAGCTCGATGACCTGCTGCGGCGGCACGTTCATCGCCCGCAGCTCGTGCAGCATCTGCCACTCGGGGTGCGGGGTGCCCGGCGCCGAGCGGCGGATCAGCTGCTGCTCGCTGCCGTCCGGAGCCCGGAACCGCAGCACGGCCTGGTAGCCGGGGCCCACGGTCGGCTGACCGGTGGGCTGCTGCGGATAGCCGTACGCCGGGGGCGGCGGGGTGTGCGGACCGGGCGGCGGACCGGGCGGACCCGGCGGCTGCGGTACGGGGCCGGGGGCGCCGACCGGCGAAGCGCCCGGGGCACCGGGCGGACCGGGAGGACCCGGAGGACCGACCTGCCCCGGACCCGCGAACATCGTCTCCGCGTGGTGCACCCCGCCACCCGGAGGCGGCGTGGCACCGGGCGGCGGACCCGGCGGGCCGGGCGGCCGCGGAGCACCCGGAGCACCGGGCGGACCGGGGGGCTGCGG
>NZ_JAAGMH010000027.1:0-183971 GCF_010548505.1 Streptomyces sp. SID14515
CGAGCCGCTCGCCGGGGAGTCCCCGGCGGCGCCGCTGGCCCGGCCCGCCCGGATCGCGGCGGGCGCGCCGGGGCCGTCCCCCGTACCGGGCAACGCGATGCTGCTGGCCGAACTGCCGGTCCCCCGGCGGGAGTCAGGAGCGCCGTACACGGTGAACGACCAGCTGATGGTGGCCACCGCGCTCACCGTGGCCGACTGGAACCGGACACAGGGCGCGCCGGGGGCCGACCGCAGGCCGCTGCGGATCACCATGCCGGTCGACGACCGCACCCGGGGGCCCGAGATGCCGATCGGGAACGGCACCCGGCTGGTGGAGGTCGGTTTCGCCGCCGCTGAGCTGGCGCCCGGGGCGGACGTCGCCGCCCTGCTCCGGGCGACCGCCGAGCGGACCCGGGCGCTCAAGGCGCGCCCGCGGCCGCCGTTGGGCCGTTCCGCCTCTCTGCTGACCGCGCCACTGCTGCCGGTGGCCGCCCGCGCCGCGGTCACCCGGGGGCTGCGGGTGCTGGCGGGACCGTGGACCTCGACGACGCTGCTGAGCAACATCGGCCGGGTGCCGTATCCGCTGGACTTCGGGGAGGCGGGCCGGGCGACGGCCGTGTGGTTCTCCGCGCCCGCCCGGATGCCCCGGGGGCTGACGTTCACGACGGCGTCCACGGGCGGCCGGCTGCATCTGGCGCTGCGCTGGTCGCGGACCCTGCTGGGGGACGAGGACGGCGTGCGCCTGCGCGAGATGTTCACCCGTCACCTGGCCTCGACGTCCTCGGAGACCGTATGACCAGCACCGCCTCTCCCCCGCCCGGGCTGCGGGACTTCTACGAGAACCCGGCCGTGCCCGTCGCATCCGGCGACGGGCGCACGCTGCGGCAGGCCCGGCTGCTGGCCGAGGCGCTGGACGCGCCGGGGCAGGTGATCCTCGACATCGGGTGCGGCGACGGCACGGCCGCGGCCACGGCGGCCCCGATCCTCGCCGGGCACCGGCTGATCGGCGTCGACTGGTCGCAGGACGCGCTGCGCCGGGCCAGGCCCCGGATGGGCGCGGTGGTGCGCGGCGAGCTGGAGCACGGCGGGCTGCCGCTGGCCGACGGGTGCGCGGACGCGGTGCTGTTCAGCGAGATCCTGGAGCATCTGGTCGACCCGGACCAGGCGTTGGACGAGCTGCGGCGGGTGCTGCGGCCCGGCGGCCATCTGATGCTGTCCACCCCGAACCTGGCGGCCTGGTACAACCGGGCGCTGCTGCTCGCCGGGGTGCAGCCGGTGTTCTCGGAGGTCAGCCTGCGCGGGATCCACGGCCGGCCCGGCTCGGAGGTGGTCGGACATCTGCGGCTGTACACGGCCCGTGCGCTGCGTTCGTTCCTGACGGCGTCCGGCTTCACCGATGTGACGATCAAGGGCGCCCCCTTCCACGGGGTGCCGCGTCCGTTGCGGCCGCTGGACCGGGCGGCGTGCGCGGTGCCCGGGGCGGCCTCCATCCTGCTGGCCCACGCGCGGCGGAGGTAGCGCGATGTGGTGGGGTGTCGGCGCGGCGCTGGTCGCCAACGCGCTGTACAGCGTGGGTTTCGTGGTGGAGAAGCGGGCCCTGGGCTCGCTGCCCGCGCTCTCCGCCGGCCGGCCGCTGCGGGTGATCCGGGTGCTGGCGACCAGTCCGCTGTGGATCGTCGGCGCGCTGGCGCTGGCGGCCGGGTTCGGGGCGCAGCTGGTCGTCTACCGCGCGCTGCCGATCGCGGCGGCGCAGGGCATCTTCGTCTCCGGTCTGGTGCTGCTCCTGCTGTTGTCGTCGGCCGTGCTCGGCGAGGAGTCGACGGGCCGCGAACGCTACGCGCTCGGCGGGGTGCTGGTCGCCCTGCTGATGGTCGTCGCCTCGGTGCGCGAGGGCGAGGACGTGGTGAGCGGCGGGGCGCCGTGGATGCTGGTGCTGCTGGTCTGCGTGCCGGCGCTGGCGGCGGGCGTCTGGCTGTACGTACGGGTCGAGAGCCGGGCGGCCAAACGGCACCGGGTGCCGACCAGCGGGATCGGGTACGGAGTGGCGGTGGGCCTGCTCTACGGGGTCAGCTCGCTGGCCATCAAGGGCACGTCCAGCCGCCTGACCAGCACCGATCTCGGCGAGGCCGCGTGGTCGCTGCTGGGTTCCCCGTATCCGTATCTGCTGCTGTTCACCGCGGTGGCCGGTCTGGTGATGTCGCAGGCGGCGCTGCAGCGCTGCCGGGCCTCCCTCATCGTGCCGGTGTGCACCACGGTGACCTGCCTGTTCACCGCGGTCCTCGGGACGCTCGCGTTCGGCGAGAGGCTTCCCGAGGATCCGCTGCTGCTGGCCCTGCGGGTGGGCGGAACGGCGCTCGCCCTGTCCGTCCTGCTGGCCATGCCCCGCCACGATCCGCCGCCCGCCGCACCGTCCTGACCCCGGACACGATCCGCCGTCCGGTCCACCTGAGTTGAGGGAGCTGTACCGATGAACCCCGACGACCCGCTGCTCGCCATCCTGGCCTGCCCGCTCGACAAGGGCCCGCTGTCGCTGCTGCCCGAGGAGGAGGCGGAGGGGGCGGCGCTCTACAACCCCCGGCTGCGCCTGAGTTACCCGATCGTGGACGGCATCCCGCAGTTGCTGCCCTCGTCCGGCCGGAAGGTCTCGGCGGACGACCACGAGCGGCTGCTCACCCGGCTCAAGGCCTCGGCCACGTGACCACGTTCGCCGCGGCGGTGGCGTCCCGGCTGCCCGGCCGTCTCGTCGGCTCGGCGGCCGTCGCCCTGTATCCGCGCTTCGAGCCCGAGCTGCGACGGCTCGCCGACTTCTGCCCGCCGGACGGCATCGCCCTCGACATCGGGGGCTGGTACGGCCCTTGGTCGCGGCGGCTGGCCGCCCGCTGCGCCGAGGTGGTCACCATCGAGCCGGTGCCGCATCTGGCCGAGCATCTGCGCCGGACGCTGCCGTCGAACGCCCGGGTGGTCCAGGGTGCGGCGACCGACCGGGAAGGCACGGCGCAGCTGTGGTTCCCGGAGGGCGACCGGGGCGACCGGGGGGTGTCGTCGCTGGCCCGCCGCGACATCCACGCGCACTGCCTGGAGGTGCCGTCGATCACCGTCGACGGTCTGGGGCTGCGCGGGGTCGGCTTCGTGAAGATGGACGTCGACGGCGGCGAGCAGGCGGCCCTGCTCGGCGCGGCGGAGCTGCTGCGCGAGGACCGCCCGGCGCTGCTCATCGAGCTGGAGAGCCGGCTCGGCCCGATCGCCCCGGCGGTCGACCTGCTGACCGGGCAGGGCTATGCGGGCTGGCTCCTGGCGGGCCGGCGCTGGATCGCGCTCGACGGGTTCGATCTGGTGGCCCACCAGGCGCGGACCGAGCACCTGGTGCACCAGGGTCTGCTGCGCCGGGCCCTGGTCCCGCACCGCGAGCGGTACATCAACTCGGTGCTCTTCCTGCCGGACGGGCGGGTACCGGGCAGGATCTGACCGCCGCCCTGGGCCCCCGCGTATCCTCGGCCGGGGGCAGGCCGAGCGGAGGATGGCGTACGTGGCGGGCAGCAGCGCAGGGCGGGGCGGAACGCGGCCGGACGGTCCCGGGAGCGAGCAGGCGGGCGCCCCGGAGCGCTTGTCGCTGAGCGCCCGCGCGCGGGACGCGGTCCGGCAGCGGATCGTCGACCGCCGCTACCCGCAGGGCGCCCGCCTCGTGGAGCGCGAGGTCGCCGAGGAGCTGCGGATGTCCCGCGTCCCGGTGCGCGAGGCGCTGCGCGCCCTGGTGGGCGAAGGGCTTCTGGAGCTGCTGCCGCACAGCGGGGTCCGGGTGCGCCGGCTGGAGCGGGCCGATGTGGAGCACCTGTACGAGGTGTGGGAGCCGCTCGCGGTCCAGGCCTCCCGGCTCGCGGCCCGGCGGGTGGCGCGGTCCGCCCCGGCGGAGCTGCCGGGCGTCATCGCGCTGCGGACCTCGCTCGACCGGGCGGAGCAGGCGGCGTCCGACGACGAGGGGGCGCGGGAGGTGGCGGCCCACACCGCCTTCCACGAGGACATCGTGGCCCTGAGCGGCAACCCGATGCTGGCCCGCACCATGGAGCAGCTCAGCGGACAGCTCCAGTTGCTGTTCGGGATGCGGGAGGAGCCGGAGCACATGCGGGCCCAGCACGCGGTCATGTTCCGGTACATCGCGACGGGCGACGAGGAGTCGGCGGCGGCGAGCACGCTGTTGCACGTACGGGACAGCCGGGCCGTGGCCCTGCGGTCCCTGTTCGACGAAGCCTAGATTTGTATACCAGGAGCCTGTTCCCGCAGGAATGCTCCACGCGCACCCGTCCAGATATCGACCATTACACCGCCCGCACCCCGTAAATCCTGCACGTTTCCCGCACACGCGGGGAGCGGAATCACTCCTTCCCAGATCGCCGGCGATCCTGGTATACAAAATGCTCCCACGTTCGCTTCCGCTTGCCGCGGTCGAAGGAGCCTTGCCATGTGCGTCGAGAACACCCCGCCCCCGTCCGGCCGGCTGACCAGGCGGGGTGTGCTCGCCGGTGCCGCGGCCCTGGCCGGCACGTCCGCGGTCCTGGCCCAGGCAGCTCCCGCCGCGTCCGCCGCGCCGGCTTCGTCGCGCGGTTCGTCCGGCCGGGGCGGCGATCTGGTCGTGGAGGGCGGCAGGCTGCTCGACCCGCTGACGGGTGAGGTCACCGAGGACGCGGTGGTGGTGATCACCGGGGGCGTCGTCCGCGCGGCCGGTTCCCGGAGCCGCCTCGGGACGCGGGTGCCCTCCGGCGTACCGGTACTGCGGGCCCACGGGCAGTGGATCCTGCCGGGTCTGGTGGACGCCCACATCCACCTCAACACGGCGGCCGAGGCGCGCGACGCGGTCCTCAAGGGCGCGACCAGCGCACGCAGCGGGTCGACCAACTTCTACCAGGACATCGCCGTACGGGAGTTGGCCCGCCAGGCGCCGGAGCGCGCGCCCCGGCTGCGGGCCGCGGGAATCTTCGTCACCCCGGACCTCGGCGACACGATCCTCGCCGACCCGGACCTCGCGCCGCTCGCCCGGCTGCGGGACGGGGTGCGCTCGCCGGAGGCGCTGCGCCGGGTGGTCGAGGTCAACCTCGCGCGTGGGGCCGACACCGTGAAGACCCGGGTGAACGAGCGGGCCGGGCTGCCCGAGCAGGACCCGCTGGTCCAGGTCTACGACCACGAGCAGCTGTCCACGATCGTGGCGGCGGCCCGGCGCGGCGGAAAGGGGGTGCTCTGCCACAGCTACAGCGAGAAGGGCTGCCACGACGCGGTCACGGCCGGCATCCGTTCGCTGGAGCACGGGGCGTTCGTCGGTGAGCGCACACTGCGCGAAATGCGCCGCAGGGGTACGTACTTCACCCCGACGCTCACCGCGATCGCCGGGCTCGCCGAGTCCTCGGACCCGGTCCTGGCGGAGCGCGGCCGCACCTATCTCCCGGTCCTGAAGCGGGCGGTCCTGGCAGCCCACGAGCTGGGCGTCCCGCTCGCCGCGGGCACGGACTCCTCGGGCGGCGCGGTCGACCCGATCGGCCGCGAGGTGGAGCTGATGCACGCGGCGGGGCTCTCCGCCCTGGACGCGATCCGCACGGCGACCACGGGCGCCGCGAAGCTCCTCGGGTTCGACGCCACGGCCGGCCGTCTGGCCCGGGGCTTCGCGGGTGACGTCCTCGTCGTGGACGGCGACCCGTTGGCCGACCTCGGCGTGCTGAGCCGTCCGGCGCGCGTAGTGCGGGCAGGGTTCCCGGTACCGGCCGCCTGACACCCCCAGCCCCCTGCCCCCTCTCCCACCCCTCCCCGTCGAAGGAGCCCTCGATGCACGCCGACTCCACCGCCTCCCCCGCCGCCGGTCCCTCCCGGCGCTCCATGCTGGCCGGTGCCGCCGCCCTCGCCGGCACCGCCGCCGCGCTCACCGCCCCCGGAGCGGAGGCCGCCGCCGCGCCCCTGCCCTCCGGAGCGTCGCCGTCCGCCGCGGACCGGATCACGGAGCAGCCGGACCGCACGGGCGGCCACGCGCGCGCCACGGTGTTCAAGAACGTGCGGCCCTACGGGGCGAAGCGGCCCGTCGACCTCACCGTCGTCGACGGCGTCATCACCGCCGACCCCGCGCCGCGCGGCGCCAAGGTCGTCGACTGCAAGGGCAGGATCGCGCTGCCGACCCTGGTCGACGCGCACATCCACCCCGACAAGACGGCGTGGGGCGAGCCCTGGGTGACCCGGAACCCGGCGAGCACCATCGCGGAGTACACCGAGGAGGACGTGAAGCTGTACCACGCGTTGCGGACGCCCCTGAAGAAGCGCGCGGAACGCCTGATGGGCCATGCCGTCGCCCAGGGCACCCGGGCGATGCGGGCCCATGTCGACGTCGCTCCCGCCTACGACCTGGTGGGCGTCGAGGGCGTCGGTTCCGCCCGCAGGGCGCTGCGGCACGCGCTCGACGTGGAGATCGTGGCGTTCCCGCAGCACGGGGTGATCCGTACGCCCGGAACCGCGGAGCTGCTGGAGGAGGCCGCGCGCACCGGGGCGATCGACCGGGTCGGCGGCATCGATCCGATCGGGTTCGACGAGGCGCTCGACGAGCAGCTGGACGTCGTCTTCGGCATCGCGGACCGGCACGGCGTGGGCGTCGACATCCATCTGCACGAGCGGGCCGCGACGGGGCTGGAGTCGCTGCGCGCGATCATCGCCCGGACCCGGGCGCTGTCGCTGCAGGACAAGGTGACGGTCAGTCATGTGTTCTGTGTGCCAGGGCTTCCCGAGCGTGAACTCGACCGCCTGGCAGCCGACTTGGCGGAGGCCGGGATCTCGCTGACGACGGTCGCGCCCTCGTCGGACCTGGTCCTGCCGATCGACCGGCTGCGCGAGCACGGGGTCCACGTGGGCCTCGGCTCCGACGGCGTGCGGGACTCGTGGAGTCCGTTCGGCAACGCGGACATGCTGCACCGCTCGCACCTGCTGGCCTGGGTGCGGGACGCCCGTCTCGACGAGGAGCTGGAGGCGGCCTTCCGCGCGGGGGCCGATGGCGGGGCCCGGCTCCTGGGGCTCCCGGAGGCGGACCTGAAGCCGGGGTCGCCGGCCGACTTCCTGCTGGTGCGCGGGGAGTGCCTGCCGCAGGTCGTGGTCGACCTGCCGCGGCGCGAGATGGTGGTGCGCGGCGGGCGGATCGTCGCCCGGGACGGGGAACTGGTCGGCCACTGACCTACGTGCCGGTCGGACCCTGACCCGGTACCGGTCGGCCGCTGACCTGCATACCGGCCAGGCCTTGACCCGCGTACCGGTCTGCCGCTGAGCTGCGTAACCGCCGACGCCGGGCGCGGTTAGGGTGACGGCGTGAGAGTGCTGCTGGTCGAGGACGACGCCAACCTCCGCTTCGGCGTGGCCGCGGCCCTGCGCGCCGCCGGGCTCGCCGTCGACGAGGCGGTCGACCTGCCGCAGGCCGACGAGGCGCTGTTCGTCACCGCGTACGACTGCGTCGTCCTCGACCGGATGCTGCCCGCCGGGGACGCCGCGGACTACGTGGAGGAGCTGCGGCGCTCCGGGCGGGCTGTGCCGGTGCTGTTCCTGACGGCCCGGGACACCGTCGCCGACCGGGTGGAGGGCTTCGCCCGGGGCGGCGACGACTATCTGGTCAAGCCGTTCGCCGTCCCGGAGCTGGTCGCCCGGGTCCGCAGCCTGTGCCGCCGTGCCCCGGCCGTCAGTCCGCCGGTGCTGCGGGTCGGCGATCTGGAGATCGACACGGCACGGCGGCGGGTGCGGCGGGGCGGGGTGCTGCTGACGCTGACCAGCCGGGAGTTCGCGGTGCTGGAGGCGCTGGCCGACCGGGCCGACCAGGCGGTCGGCCGGGCGGAGCTGGTCGAGCGCTGCTGGGACGAGATGGCCGAGCACCGGTCCAATGTGCTGGAGGTGCTGATCTCGCAGCTGCGCCGCAAGCTCGGCGCTCCCCCGCTGCTCCACACCGTACGCGGCACCGGCTACCGCCTCGCCGTGGCGGAGGACCCGGCCTCGTGACCGGAGCCGTCCGCGGCCGGTCCCGGCGCTCCCGCCCGCTCACCCCGACCGCCCGGGTGCGTCGGCTCCGCCGCCGTATCACCCTGTTGTTCGCCCTGACCAGTGCGGTGGGGCTGGTGGCGATGGCCGCCTGGGCGGTGCGCGGCGACGATGTGCGCTGGCGCGATCAGCTGGACCGGACGATGAGCGCGGACACCAACTGGGCACTCGGGCTGCTGGAGACGGACGAGGACGGGCGGCTGGACGCCGGGGTGCTGCTCGACACGGCCGGGACCGCCTGCCCGCCCCTCCATGTGCTGTCCGTCCCGCCGGACGCCGCGCGCCACGCGCGCCGGATCGCCCCGGCGGACCTGGTCGTCGAGCACGCGCCCCGCTCGCCCTGCCTCACCGTCGCGGGCCCTGCCGTACGCCGGGCCGCCGCGTCGGCCGTGGACGCCGACGAGGAACGGTCTCTCGACGGCCGTACGACGACGGGTGAACCGGTACGCCTGTTCGCCCTGCCGTTCTATCCTCCGGAGGCCGAGAAGGACGCACGGCCGCAGGGGGCCCTGGTCACCGTGGCGGACACCGCGGCGCAGCAGGCGGACCACCGGCGGCTCGCCTGGCGGGTGACCGGCGGCTGCGCCCTCCTGGTGGGTCTGTCGGCGCTGGTCGGGCATCTGCTGTCGGGCCGGGCGGTCCGGCCCGCCCTGGAGGCCCTGGACCGGCAGGAGTCGTTCCTCGCGGACGCCGCGCACGATCTGCGGACGCCCGCGGCCTCGCTGCGGACCCTCGCCGAGACCGCTCTGCGCGGGGACACCGACAGCACGGACGTGCACCGGCGCACACTGCGGCTCGCCGAGGGAATGGGCGCGCTGGTCGACGGGCTGCTCACCCGGGCCCGGCTGATGTCCGGGACCGCCGTGCTCGCGGCGGAGCCGCTGCGGCTGGACCAGCTGGTGGAGGCGGTGGTGGAGGACGCGCCGGCGGACGGCCACCGGGTGACGGTCGGGGCCCAGGAGGCCGTCGTGGTCGCCGACCCCGATCTCGTACGGCGCGCCGTGGCCAATCTCGTCGGCAACGCGCTCGTCCACGGCCACGCGCCCGGGGCCCCGGCCGAGGTGGAGGTCACCGTCGCCGTCGACGGGGCGTCGGCGACCGTGACGGTGGAGGACGCCGGGCCGGGGCTGCCGCCCGAGGTGGCGGGGGCGCTGTTCGACCGGTTCCGGAGCGGCTCGCGGTCGACGGGGCTCGGGCTGTCCATCGCCTCGTGGGTCGCGCACGCCCACGGCGGCAGCCTCACGGCCGGACCCGGGCGGCGCGGCGGGGCCCGGTTCGTGCTGCGGCTGCCGAGCGGCGATCGGCCGTCCACGGGCGGCTGACACCGGGCTGCGAGGCTGCCGCCGGGCCGCCTCATCAAATCCTCAGCATCGACCAGGGATGCTGCCGGTGAACCGCACGGTCCGATCCCCGGGAGCAGTCCGTTGAACCACCCCGTCCGCCGTCCCGCCCTCGTCACCGCACTGGCTCTCGCCTGCTCGGTCGCGCTCACCTCCTGCACGGCCGGCCCGGCCGCCGGGCCGGGGCGCACCGCCGCCCCGGCGTCGGCCGACCCCGCGTCCCGGCCCGACCTCAAGCCGTTCTACGGCCAGCGGCTGCGGTGGACGGACTGCGAAACGGAGGGGTACGTGTGCGCGCGGCTGACCGTTCCGCGCGACTACACGGCCCCGGGGAACGGCGAGACCTTCGTCCTTCCGGTGGCACGCGCGGCGGCCGGGAAGCCGGAACGGCGCATCGGCTCGCTCGTCTACAACCCGGGCGGGCCGGGGGCGGCCGGGGTCCGGTCGCTCGAAGAGGGCATGGACGAGGCGTTCGGCCGGGCGGCCCGCGACCGCTTCGACATCGTCGCCTTCGACCCACGCGGGGTCGGCGCGAGCGTCCCGGCCCTGACCTGCACGGCGGCCGACGAGGAGGAGGGCGATGACGAGGAGGGCGTCGACGAGGCGGACGCACCCGTCGCGGCCGACGAGGACGTCGCGCCGCTCCACCCCCGTACGGACAAGGAGCGCACCGCCGCCGACGAGGAGGCGCGGGCCGCCGCGGAGGACTGCGAACAGCACAGCGGCGACCTCCTGCGGCACGTCGGCACCCAGGACGCGGCCCGCGACCTGGACGTGCTCCGCGCCGCCCTGGGTGAGCGCGAACTGACCTACCTGGGCTGGTCGTACGGGACGAGCCTGGGCACCGCGTACGCCGAGCTGTTCCCGCGCCGGGTCCGCGCGATGGTGCTGGACGGGGCGATCGACCCGTCGTTGGACTGGTCGCAGCGGGTGCTCAGCCAGTCGGCCGGATTCCGGCGGAGCGTGGACGACTACGCCGACCACTGTGCGGAGGTCGCGGGTGACAGCTGCCCGGCCGACAGCCCCGACGCGATACGTGCGCTGATCGAACGGCTCTACGCCCGCGCCGGACGCGAGCCGCTGCCCGTCTCCGAGGACAGCTCGTACGCGGAGTACGGCGGGATGGACGCGACGGCCGTCCTGGACGCGGTGTCGATGGCGATGTACACGCCGGAGGACCAATGGGAGCCGCTTTCCCGGGCGTTGGCCGCGGCGGACGCGGGTGACGCGACCGAACTGGGCGCGCTGGAAGAGGAAGAGGCGGAGGACGAGGAGGAGCCGGCCGAGGAGGAGTCCGATCCCGAGGACACCGGCGATGGCACCGAGGAGGAGAGCGGCGACGAGGACGTCACCCCCGTCGACAACGAGGGCGCCGCGCTGACCGCGGTCAACTGCCTGGACGTCCCGCACCCTCGCGACCTCGACGCCTACTGGGACGCCCTGCCGCGCGCGGAGAAGGCCGCGGGTGTCTACGGCACCGCCGGGGTCACCGCCGAACTCACCTGTCGTGGCTGGCCGTCCGGCGGCCGGACTCCGCACCGGGTCGACGCCGACGGGGTGCCGCCGGTGCTGGTCGTGGGCACCACCGGCGACCCGTCCACCCCGTACGAGGAGGCGGTGAGCCTCGCGGACCAGTTCCCGGGCGGGATGCTGCTCACGTACGAGGGGATGGGGCACACCGCGTACGGGCGCGGCGACGCCTGTGTCACGGAGAAGGTCGACGCCTATCTCGTCGGCCTGAAGCCCGTCCGCCCCGGCGCGACCTGCTGACCGGGGCGGGCCGAGGAGCTGACGGCCCGGCTGCCTGCCGGGCCGTCAGCTCTGCTGCGCCTCCTCGGCGTTGCGCCAGACGGTCAGGTCGATGGTGATGTAGTGGCTGGGGTCGTTCGGGCCCGACTTGCCTCGGTAGGTCACCACGGCGATGTGTCCGGCCTTGCTGAGCACACAGATCTGCGACCCGGACGTCAGCTGTTCGAGCTCGATCTTCTCGGTGAAGCGGGTCTCCTGACGGCAGACCTCCAGGGAGCCCTTCTGCGAGTTCTTCAGCACCACCAGCTTCCCGTTGGCGCTGCCCACCCTCTCGTCGCCGAAGAGGGAGTCCCGGTAGAAGTAGAAGTCCCCCTTGCCGTAACTGACGCCGCTGTCGTCGTCCTCCACCGGCCGGGGCGGATGGTCGGCGAGCTTCAGGGCGTAGTTCGCCGTCACGTCTATGCCCTTGTACGAGACCGGCCTGGGGTCGACCGGCTTGTCCCGGGCCTTGTCCCCGGAACCGCTGCCGCTCGAACCGCCGTCGGAGGACGCCGTGGACCGGTCGCCCTTGCCGGATGTGTCGGAGTCGTCCGGCAGCAGGTTGCCGATGACGCCGAGGACGACCAGCGCGCCGAAGACCGAAGCGCCGACGATCAGACCCGTCCGCTTGGGGCGCGGCGCGGCGGGCTGGAATCCGGACGCGCCCCAGCCGGGCTGCTGGAACCCCGACTGCTGGAAGCCGGGCTGCTGGAAGCCGGGTTGGGCGAATCCGGACTGCTGGTGGGGCGGCGGGGTCGGGTAGCCGTAGCCCTGGGGGCGGGTGTTCTGCTGCCAGTGGCCGGGCGGCACGGTTCCCGGTGCCCCGGGCGGTGCCCCGGGGACTCCGGGTGCGGCGGGTCCGGTCTGGGTGGGTGCGGCGGCCATGGCGTGGCCGGTCGGGGTGTAGGGGCCGGGCGGTGGTGTCTGCGGGGAGACCTGGGTGGGCGTGGGCGTGGGCGTGGGCGTGGGGGCGGTGGTGGGCTGTGGCGGTGGGGTGGGCGCGGGTGCGGGGAGTTGGTGCCGTTCGGTGATGGCGCCGGCGACCGCGCGGGGGAGCCAGTCCTCGCCCTGGCGCAGGGGTTCGGGCGAGATCTCGTGGCAGATGCGGATGATGTCGGCGAGGGTGGGCCGGTCGGCGGGGTCGCGGCTGAGGCAGCGGGTGACCAGGGGGAGGAGTTCGGCGGGCAGCCGGCTGAGGTCGGGGTCCTCGTGCACGATCCGGTACAGGACGGCGTGCGAGGGGCCGTCGCCGAACGCGGGCGCGCCGATCGCGGCGTACGCGGCGATCTGCCCCAGGGCGAACACATCGGTGGCCGGAGTGATCGTCCCGGCGGCCGCCTGCTCCGGAGCCATGAACGCCGGAGTGCCGACACTGACCCCCGTACCGGTCAGGGCGGTCGTGTCGGCGGCCCGCGCGATACCGAAATCGATGACCCGCGGCCCGTCCGAGGCAAGCAGCACATTCGCGGGCTTCAGATCACGGTGCACGATCCCCGCACCATGAATCACCCCCAGCGCCTCGGCCACCCCCACCGTCAGCAACAGCACACTGCGCAACGGCAGCCCACCATGCCCGGCCACCGCACGCGCCAGCGAAGGCCCCGGCACATACGCCGTCGCCAGCCACGGCCGCGCACCCTCGGTATCCGAATCGATCACCGGCGCCGTGTACAACCCCTGCACCCGCTGCGCCGCCCGCACCTCCAGCTGAAAACGCCGCCGGAACTCCGGATCCTCACCGAACTCCGCCCGAATCACCTTGATCGCCAAAGGCCGACCACCAGGCGTGTACGACAGATACACCTTCCCCATACCACCCGCGCCCAGCACAGCAGCCAGCCGATAACCCCCCACCACCGCTGGGTCGTCGGCCTTGAGTGGCTGGAACGGGTCGGTCGAAGGCGCGCTGCTCATAAGGAACCATCCCCCTGGTCACGGCAGTCCGGAGCCTGCACATGCCCCGAAGATCAGACGAGAGCGTATCGAATGTCCGGGGCGGGGTCAGGGGCTGGCCACATCGAAGGTGTACCGCAGCGGGGCTCGGTCCGTACGGGGGTCGCGGCGGTAGACGTACAGCGCCGACACCCGTACGGCTGCGCCGGAGCCGCCGTGGCCGTCGAGATCGCCGGGACTGTCGGAATCGTCGGGATCGCCGGGGTCGTCCGGCGGGCAGGGGCGGGTCACCTGCAGTACGTGCGGCCGGTCGGCGACCCTCGTGCGCAGCCCGTCCGCCGGGCCTCCGTCGAGTATCGCGGACTCCCAGCGTGACGCCTCGTTCCTTTCCATGGCGACAGTTTAACTATTGCGCAATTCATGAATGCTCGCGAGGTCCGCCGGTCGGTGCCGGACGCCTCCCGTCCGCCCCGAGGACCGGCCTTGCCGCACCCCGGCGCCGGGTCCATGCTTGTGCCATGGGTGACCAGGCCGGCCCCGAGCCGACGGTGTCCGTCCGGCAGGACCTCCGGTTGCTGGAGGCCGCCGGGGCGCACCCGGCCGGTGCCTCCGTGCGGCAGCTGGCCCACGAGGCCGGGCTGTCGGACGTCACTGCCCGGCGGCTGCTGCACGAGCTCGCCCGGGACGGCTATCTGGACGAGCTGGACGACGGCGCGTTCGCCCTCCACGAGCGGGACCCCCGGTTGCAGCCCGCCGTCGACGGCCTGGCGCTGCAGGAGCGCGTCCGCCCCCTGCTGTCCTCGCTGCGCGACAGCCTGTCCGCCGCCGCCTATCTGACGCTGTACGACGAGGGCGAGATCCGGGTCCTGGAGATCGTCGACAGCCCGCGGGCACCCCGGGTGGACGTCTGGGTGAGCTTCCAGGACGCCGGACACGCCACCGCGCTCGGCAAGAGCGTGCTCCGCGAGCTGGACGAGGAGGCGCGCGCCAACTATCTCTCCCGGCACTCGCTGGCCGACCTCACCCCCCGCACCATCACCCGCCGGGAGGAGCTGCTGCGGGAGCTCGACGCCGCCCCCGCGGGCCCGCTCTCGCTGGACCGGGGGGAGTACGCGCCGGGCACGACGTGCGCGGCGGTGCCCGTGTACAGCGGTGACCAGGTCGGCTCGATCGGCATCTCGTTCCGGTCGGACCGGATGTACCGGACCACCGCGGTCAGGGCGCAGTTGCTGGAGGCGGCGCTGCGCGTCACACGGCGGCTGACCCTTCCGGAGCGCTGAGCCGCCCGCAGCGGCTGATACGCCCCCGGCGGCCGCTCAGCCGGTGACGATGCCGGCGACCAGGTTGATCGTGGTGGCCAGGATGCTCGCGCCGAAGACGTACGACAGCAGGCAGTGCCGGAGGGCGACCGCGCGGATCCTGGAGGTGGAGACGTTGGTGTCGGAGACCTGGTACGTCATGCCCAGGTTGTAGCTGAAGTAGAGGAAGTCGATGTAGCGCGGCGGTTCCTTCGTGTTGAAGTCGATCCCGCCGCCGGGCGGCCGGTAGTAGATGTACGCGTAGCGGGCGGCGTACATCAGATGGAGCGCCGCCCAGGACATGAACACGCCGCAGAGGGCCAGGGCGGCCGCCGCGTGGCTCAGGTCGGAGTCGCCGATCAGGAGCAGCAGCACGATGCCGACGAGCCCGGACAGGGCGGCCGTGACGACGACGAGTTCCTCGGCGACGGGCCGGAACTCCTCGCGCCGGGCGTTCTCATGGGTGGCGGCGGCGTCCATCGGCCACAGGACGAGCCATCCCGCGACGACGAAGAGGGTTTCCGCGGCGGCGATGCCGACGAGGATGCCCAGCGGCGCGTTGGTGAGGAGAAGGCCGACCAGCAGACCGACGGCGGCTCCGGCCACCGCGGAGCAGGCGAGCCGGGGAACGGCGGGGAGCAGGATCCGACTGTTCATGGGGGCCTCACGTGTGCTGCCCGAGAGGGAGCCCGGGGCCCTGCTCCGCAGGGGCGCCCCACGGAGAGGGCCGGACCGTGTCAGCGTATGCGCGCGTGGTCCCGAGCGCAGCCCGGAAGGGCCCCCTGAGCCGAGTGGCAGGCGGGAATCACCGGACATAGCCTGCCCAGGAGGACTCGATTGCCCGGGAGAGGGTGGAAGTGCCGTGAGCACCGACAGCGAAGCGCAGGAGCCCGACGAAGCGCAGGAGCCCCTGGAGACCCGGGTCGGTCCCGTTCCCGAGGGCGATCCGCAGTTTCGGCCCTACCACCACCCCGCGGCCGGCTGGGGAGCGGCGAAGAGCGTGACCCGCGTCCTGGTGGAGGAGCGCGCGCTGGTGGACGGTCCACGGGCCATCATGCGGATGAACCACGAGAACGGCGGCTTCGACTGTCCCGGTTGCGCGTGGCCGGACGACACCAAGGGCCTGCACCTGGACATCTGCGAGAACGGCATCAAGCACGTCACCTGGGAGATGACCCGCAAGCGCGTGGACCGCGATTTCTTCGCCGCTCACTCGGTGACCGAGCTGGCCGGGTGGAGCGACTACGAATTGGAGAACCAGGGCCGGCTGACCGAGCCGATGGTGTACGACCCCGCCTCGGACCACTACGTGCCCATCAGCTGGAAGGACTCGTTCGAGCTGGTCGGAGCCACCCTGCGCGGGCTCGACGACCCGAACCGGGCGGCGTACTACACCTCCGGCCGGCTCGGCAACGAGGCCACCTTCCTCTACCAGCTGATGGCCCGCGAACTGGGCACGAACAATCTGCCGGACTGCTCCAACATGTGCCACGAGGCCAGCGGGCGGGCCCTCCAGGCCTCTCTGGGCACCGGCAAGGGGACGGTCGACCTCAAGGACTGGGAGTCCGCGGACGCCCTGTTCATCCTGGGCGTCAACGCCGCGTCGAACGCGCCGAGGATGCTCACCGCCCTCGCCGAGGCAGACCGTCGCGGCGCGCAGATCGTGCACGTCAACCCGCTGGTCGAGGCGGCGGCCACCCGCACCATCGTGCCGCACGACTTCACGGACATGGCGCTGTTCAAGGCCACGAAGACCAGCACGCTGAACCTCCAGCCGCGCATCGGCGGCGACATGGCGCTGCTGCGCGGCATGGCCAAGGCGATCCTGGAGAAGTCGGCGAGCGACCCCAAGGCCCTGGACGTCGCGTTCATCGACCGCCACACCACCGGCTTCGAGGAGTACCGGGCGCTGTGCGAGGCCACGCCCTGGGAGGAGTTGGAGCACCAGTCCGGGCTGAGCCGCGACGACATCCTCAAGGCGGCGCAGGTGTACGGGGAGGCCGACCGGTCCATCGTCAGCTGGTGCCTGGGCCTCACCCAGCACGAGCACGGCGTCGACACCGTCCGCGAGATCGTCAACCTCCTGCTGCTGCGCGGCAATCTCGGCCGGGAGGGCGCGGGGCCCTCCCCCGTGCGCGGCCACAGCAACGTCCAGGGCAACCGCACCTGCGGCATCGACCACCGCCCCACCGACGCGTTCCTGGACCGGCTCGCCGAGGCCTGCAAGATCGACCCGCCCCGCGAACACGGCCTGGACACCGTCCGTACGATCCAGGCGATGCGGGACGGCGAGGTGAAGGTGTTCGTCGGGATGGGCGGCAACTTCGCGCTCGCCGCGCCCGACACCCCGGCCACGTACGCGGCGCTGCGCTCCTGCGACCTCACCGTCCAGGTGAGCACCAAGCTGAACCGCAGTCATGTCGTGCACGGCCGGGCGGCCCTCATCCTGCCGTGCCTCGGACGCACCGAGAAGGACCACCAGCGCAAGGGCGTCCAGAGCACCTCGGTCGAGGACTCGATGAGCATGGTGCACATGTCCGTCGGGATGAAGCGCCCCGCGTCCCGGCATCTGCTGTCCGAGCCGGCCATCGTCGCCGGGATGGCGCGCGCCGCCCTGCCGGACAGCGAGACGCCCTGGGACTGGTACATCGAGGACTACGACCGGATCCGGGACACGATGGCCGAGGCGCTGGACGGCTTCGAGGACTTCAACCGCCGGGTCCGGCTGCCGCTCGGCTTCCGGATCAAGCAGCCCGCCCGCGAACTGGTCTTCCTGACCCCGTCGGGGCGCGCCGAGTTCTCCGCGGCCGCCCTGCCCGACGTGGTGCCCGAGCCCGGCACCCTGGCGCTCGGCACGATGCGGTCGCACGACCAGTGGAACACCACCATCTACTCCGACAACGACCGCTACCGGGGCATCAAGAACCTGCGCACGCTGGTCTTCATGAACCGGGCCGACATGCGCGAGCGCGGCATCGCCGACATGGGCCCCGTCGACATCACGAGCACGGCGAAGGACGGCAGCAGGCGATTCCTGACCGGCTACACGGCGGTCCCGTACGACATTCCCCGCGGCTGTGCGGCCGGCTACATGCCGGAGATGAACGTGCTGTGCGCGCTGGGCGACTACAGCACCCAGAGCGACCAGCCGATCATGAAGCACGTCAAGGTCACGGTGGTCCCGGCCGCCTGAGCGGCCGCCGACCCGGCCGGGTGTCCGTCCGGGGTCACCGGGGCCGGGCGAACCGCTCCAGGAGCAGGTAGGCGCGTCGTTCCGCGGCGGCGAGTTCGGTGGGGTCGATCTCCGCCGACCAGAGCTCGCCCGCCGCGGCGTCGTCGGCCGCACGCAACTCCACGACGGCCGCCGCCAGTTGTGCCTGGGCAGCCGGAAAGGACGCTGCCGAGCGCCCGTCCAGTACGCGTTCGGCGTGGGCGGAAGCCGCCCGGCACGCGGCAAGGGCGCGCCGCGCCCGTACGGCGGCCCGGTCGTGGACCACCAGCAGCGCGCAGACCAGCGCGACACCGACCCCGAGCAGACTGCCCAGCGCCCGGTCCTGGACGAGGTCCCCGGCCGGCGAGGGAGCGGCGAGGTCGGTGAGCAGCAGCGCCAGCGGGGTGAGGAAGACGACGCCGAGACCGTAGTTGCGGGCGACGACGTACTCCAGCAGGAACTCCATCACCACGATCACCAGGACGAGGACCGCCGGTTCGGGGCGCGCGGCCAGCACGCCGAGCGCGAGCAGCAGCCCCGCCATCGTGCCCAGGGTCCGCTGCACGGCCCGCTGCGCCGCTGTCCGCACATTGATCGAGTGCAGAACCGCCGCTGCGGAGATCGCCGCCCAGTAGCCGTGGCCGAGCCCCAGCGGGAGCGCCGCCGCTCCGGCGAGCCCGGTGCCGAGGAGCATGCGCAGCGCGGGCACCACCAGGACCGCCGTACGGGCGGCGCTCCCGTGTCCCCGCCCCGTCACCAGCTCGGTGGCCCGGGCCTCGGCGGCGCGCAGGGTGGCGGGGGCGGCGGTGTCCGGGGCGGTCGCGGACGGGGTGGCTGGGGGCGGGGCGGCCTCGGACGGGGCGGCCGGGGGCGGAGTGGCCTCGGGCGGTGAATCCGGGGACTTGGCATCTGCGTACTGGGTGGCCGGGGGCGGGGTGGACGGGGCCGGGACGGTCAGGGTGCGGGACAGGGCCGCCAGTTCGGGGAGCATCCGTGGCGGGCGTCGGCGGCGGCTCACCAGGAGCCCGGCCTGACGGCGCAGGTGCCGGGCCGGGCCGTAGGGGTCGTCGGGCGCCCGGCGCGCCGAACCGATGAGCAGCGCCCAGGCCAGGTCGGTCAGCCGGAGGCAGGTGTCGCCCCGGCCGCCCCGTTCCGCCCCGGTGGGCGGCATGACCCCGAGGGTGCGGTACGCCTGGAGCACGGCGGCCGTCGCCCGGTGCCGTACGAGCCCCCGCCCCTCCCCCGTACCCGCCGCCTCCCACAGGTCCGCCAGCTCGCGCAGGGCGGCGGCCACGGCGAGGCGCTGCGGACGGTCCGGGTGCACGAACCACCCGAGCACGGCGAGCACCCAGGCCACGGTCGCGCCCGTCGCGGCCAGGGCCGTCTGCACCAGGACGTCGGAGGGGTCGGTCGAGCCGTTGGCCGCCACGGCGAAGGCGAAGAGCAACAGCACCGCGCCCAGGCCGCTCAGCCGGGCCGCGTCACAGGCGAACTTCGCGGCGGCGGCCACGAGGGCCATCGCCACGACCGTCACGGCGGCGCCCGCTCCCCCGTCCCTCGGCTGCGCCCACACGGCGAGCGCCGAACCGCAGCCCACGCACACGGTCATCGCCACCGCGACGACCGCGAGCACCCGGGCTCTCCTCGCGTACGGCAGATTGCGGCCGAAGGTGGTGATGAAGGAACCGAGCATCGTGTAGACGGCGTGATCGGCGCGGCCCGCCAGGGCCAGCGGCAGGGCGGGCACCGCCATGGCGAGTGCGGCGCGCAGGGCGAAGGAGACGGCGCCGTCCACGCTCTGCAGGGCCAGCGAACCCCGGGGGGAGAGCGCCCGCCCCACCCGGGTGGCGAACGACCGCCGCCGGGTGGACGCTCCCTGCGCGGCCCTCTCCGGGACGGGCCGGAGCGGATCGTCGTCCGGTGCACCGGAGGCATCGGGTCGGTGCGTCATGGTCAGGTCCTCAGCGTGGGAGGGGCGAGGCCGGGACTCGGCGGTGGATCGGCCTGCCCGTCGGCGGTCGGGGGCGGCGGTCAGGGTCCGGGGACGTCGAGGATCTCGACGACGGCTCCGGCCCCGGCGCCGCCGGGCGGCACCACCGCCAGCCCGTCGGCGAGGGCGAGGCCGCGCAGCATCGCCGGTCCGTCGAACGGCAGCGGTGCCACGGCCTGCCCGGTACGGCGCACCGGCAGCAGCCGGGTGTCCCGGGGATGCCCCGGCAGATCGGCGGCGCAGGCCGCACGGAACGGCTCGGCGTCCGGATGCCCGCCGAGGCGGCGCAGCAGCGGTACGGCGAGGGTCACCGCACCGGCGACGGCGGCCAGCGGATTGCCGGGCAGGCCCACCAGATGCCTGGGCCGTCCGTCGGCGCCGGGCGGCAGCTCGGCGAGCAGCATGGGGTGGCCCGGCCGTACGGCGACGGAGTCGACGAGGAGCCGGGCGCCCACCGCGCTCAGGACGTCGTGCAGGAAGTCCACCGGTCCGGCGGCGGTGCTGCCCGTGGTGACGACCACATCGGCGGTGGAGTCGCGCACGGCCTCGTACAGCGGCGCGAAGTCGTCCGGCACCGGGTGACGGCCGACGACGTCCGCACCCTGTCCGCGCAGCCAGGCCGGCAGGAACGGACCGAGGGCGTCGCGTATCCGGCCGTGCCGGGGCGGGCCCGCCGCCAGCAGTTCGTCGCCGAGGACGAGCAGCTGGACGAGCGGGCGGCGGTGCACGGTGAGCCGGTCGTGGCCGGCGGCCGCCGCGAGGCCGAGGACGGTGGGGGTCACGCTCGTCCCGGCGGGGAGGAGGGGGTCGCCCGCGTGGCACTCCTGGCCGCGCGGCCGGATGTCACGGCCCGGCGCCGGTGCCCCCGGTCCCGGGGAGCGGTCGAGCAGCAGCCCGCGGCGGGCGTCGCCCTCCCCGTACTCGCTGCGGAGCACGGCCGCCGCACCGTCGGGCAGGCGGGCGCCGGTGGCGATGGGGACGGCGGTCCCGGGGCGCAGCGGCTCGGGCTGCCCGCCGGCCAGGACACCTCCGCCCCGGAGCCGCCAGGGCCCCGGTCCGGCCACGGCCCAGCCGTCCATGGCGGAGGTGTCGAAGGGCGGCAGGTCGGTGAGGGCCGGCAGCGGCTCCGCGAGGGCGTGGCCGAGCGCGTCGGCGAGCTCGCGGACGACGGGCGGCAGGGACGGTACGGCGCGGGCGACGGCCCGGGCCTCCGCCCAGTCCGTGCTTCTGACTGTCGTGGTCATGCGCTCTCCTCGCTTCCGGTCGTACTCGGTCCGCGGCTCAGCAGCGCAGCGGGCGGGCGGGCGCCGGCTCCGTATCCGGGCGGGCGGGCGTCGAAGGTCGGTCGTCACGTGGCGGGCCTCGTCACGTGGCCGGGCGTCGTGACCTGGCGGGCCTCGTGACCTGGCGGGCGCCGGTGGGCGGTCGTCACGTCTCGGGACTCAGCCGCCGATGGCCGACATCGGGCGCTCCGGTCGGCGGAATTCCGGGCTGTCGATGGCGTGGCCGGGGCCCTTGCCCGCGATGGAGTTCCGCCAGGCCGCCTCGATGGCCGGGTCCTCGGCACCGCCCCGCAGCAGCGCCCGCAGGTCCGACTCCTCGGTGGCGAAGAGGCAGTTGCGCAGTTGCCCGTCGGCGGTGAGCCGCACCCGGTCGCAGCCGCCGCAGAACGGGCGGGTGACGCTGGCGATGACGCCCACCACCGTGTCCGTCCCGGCGATCCGCCACTCCTCGGCCGGCGCGTTGTCGCGTCGGCCCACGGGGATCAGGTCGAACCGCTCGCCGAGGCGGCCGAGAATCTCCTCGGCGGTGACCAGCCGGTCCCGGTCCCAGGCGCCCTGCGCGTCCAGGGGCATCGACTCGATGAACCGCGCCCGGTAGCCGTGCTCGACGGCGAACGCGGCCAGCTCGGCGATCTCGTCGTCGTTGACCCCGCGCACCGGAACCGTGTTGATCTTGACGGGCGCGAGGCCGGCCGTGCGGGCCGCGCGCAGCCCGTCGAGGACGTCGGTGAGCCGGTCGCGCCGGGTGATCGCGGTGAACCGCTCGGAACGGAGGGTGTCCAGGCTGACGTTGACCCGGCGCAGCCCGGCGTCGCGCAGCGCGGCGGCGCTGCGTGCCAGGCCGATGCCGTTGGTCGTGAGGGAGAGTTCGGGGGCTCCGGGCAGGGCGTGCAGACGGGCGACGAGCCCGGGCAGACCACGGCGCAGCAACGGTTCGCCGCCGGTCAGCCGTACCTCGGTGATGCCGAGGCGCTGGGCGGCGACGCGGACGAGGCGGACCACCTCGTCGTCGGTGAGCAGTTCGGGCCGGGGCAGCCAGTCGAGGCCTTCGGCGGGCATGCAGTACGTGCAGCGCAGATTGCAGCGGTCGGTGAGCGAGACCCGCAGGTCGGTGTGGACCCGGCCGAACCGGTCCGTCAGCGGGGACGGGGCGGGCCTGTCGATGAGCGGTCGGGACACGGGGCGGCCTTCTTCCTCTGCCCGGGGGCAGTCACGCTTTCTCTGCCCGGGGGCAGTCACGCATTTCTCACCCGCCGACCACTTTCGAGGGCTGCCGACCACTTTCGGGGGCTGTCGGGACGAAGTCAAAGAGGCTTTCGCTATGACGTGATCGGCGCGGCCGATACGTTCCTGAAATGACTCTCCGGCGCCCTGAGAAACCCCTTTGAACTGCACGAACACCGTGATAGGTCAGGCCTTTCAGCTCATCTAATTCCCCTCTTTGACATCCCTCGGCGAACGGGCGGATATTCGACGCGCCATCCCCGCAACGAACGGCCCGACGGCCCCGAGGCAGAGAAACAGAGGCGCATTCCGTCATGAGCAGCCGCATCGAGGGCGACCCCAGCGACGACCTGCGGGTCACCCCGCCCAAGACCTGGGCGACGGGTCTGCCCGCGGTGACCCACGCGCTGGAGTACTCCCTGGGCCAGACGTCCCCGCGCCGCACCGCGCTGACGCTGCTCAACATCAACCAGCCCGAGGGCATCGACTGCCCGGGCTGCGCATGGCCCGAACCCGCGCCCGGCAAACGGCACATGAACGAGTACTGCGAGAACGGCGCCAAGCACATCAACGACGAGGCCACCTCGCGGCGCGTCACCCGGGAGTTCTTCCGCGAGCACCCGATCGCGGAGCTCGGCGGCGCGTCCGACTACTGGCTGAACCAGCAGGGCCGGCTGACCGAGCCCATGGTGAAGCGACCCGGCGGGACGCATTACGAGCCGATCGGCTGGGACGAGGCGCTGCGGCTGCTCGCCGAGGAGCTGCGGGGCCTGGACTCCCCCGACGAGGCCCTCTTCTACGTCTCGGGCCGGCTGAACAACGAGGCCGCGTTCCTGCTCCAGCTCTTCGCCCGCGCGTACGGCACGAACAACCTGCCGGACTGCTCCAACATGTGCCACGAGTCCAGCGGTTCCGCGATGTCGCAGACGCTGGGCGTCGGCAAGGGCAGCGTCTCCCTCGACGACATCCACCACGCCGACCTGGTCTTCGTGGTGGGGCAGAACCCGGGCACCAACCACCCCCGGATGCTCTCGGCGCTGGAGGAGACCAAGCGCAACGGCGGGCAGGTCGTCGCGGTCAACACGCTGCCCGAGGCCGGGCTCATGCGCTTCAAGCACCCGCAGAAGGCGCGCGGTCTGATCGGCCGGGGCACACCGATCGCCGATCAATTCCTGCACATCCGGGCGGGCGGCGACCTCGCCCTGTTCCAGGCCCTGAACCGGCTGCTCCTGGAGGCCGAGGACGCCGCGCCCGGCACCGTACTGGACCACGACTTCATCCGTACGCACACCACCGGCTTCGAGGAGTTCGCCGCGCACGCCCGGAAGACCGACTGGGCGGACGTCCTGACGGCGACCGGGCTGTCCCGCGAGGAGATCCAGGAGGTGTTCCAGCGGGTCCTGAACAGCGAGAAGGTCATCGTGTGCTGGGCGATGGGGCTCACCCAGCACAAGCACGGGGTGCCCACCATCCGCGAGGTGATCAACTTCCTGCTGGCCCGGGGCAACATCGGCAGGCCCGGGGCGGGCGTCTGCCCGGTGCGCGGGCACAGCAACGTCCAGGGCGACCGCACGATGGGCGTGTGGGAGCAGATGCCGCAGGAGTTCCTCGACGCCCTGGAGACCGAGTTCGGCTTCACCCCGCCGACGCGTCACGGGCTGGACGCGGTGAACAGCATCCGGGCCATGGACGAGGGGCGCGCCAAGGTCTTCGTGGGCGTCGCGGGCAACTTCGTCCGGGCCACGCCCGACAGTGCGGTCACCGAGGCCGCGATGCGCACCTGCCGGCTCACCGCGCACATCTCCACCAAGCTCAACCGCTCCCACACGGTCTGCGGCGACACCGCCCTCATCCTGCCGACCCTCGGCCGCAGCGACCGGGACGTACAGGCCACCGGCGAGCAGTTCGTGACCGTCGAGGACTCCATGAGCGACGTCCACGCCTCCCGGGGGAAGCTGCCACCGGCCTCCCCGCACCTGCTCAGCGAGGTCGCGATCATCGCCCGGCTCGCCCGGCTGACCCTGGGCGAGGAACCCGCGATCCCCTGGGAGCTGTTCGAGGCGGACTACGGCACCATCCGCGACCGGATCGCGCGGGTCGTCCCGGGCTTCGAGGACTTCAACGCCCGGGTGGCGAAGCCCGGCGGCTTCACCCTGCCCAACCCGGTGAACCAGGGTGTCTTCCCGACGCCGAGCGGCAAGGCCGTCTTCACCCGCAACGACTTCACCATGCCGCAGGTGCCCGAGGGGCATCTGCTGTTGCAGACTCTGCGCTCGCACGACCAGTGGAACACCGTCTGGTACGCGCCGAACGACCGCTACCGGGGCATCCACGACGCCCGCCGGGTCGTCCTGGTGAACCCCGCCGATCTGGAGGCGCTGGGGCTCGCCGACCGGGACACCGTGGACCTGGTGAGCGTCTGGCACGACGGGCGGGAGCGCCGCGCGGAGAACTTCCGGGTCGTGGCGTACCCCGCGAGCCGTGGTTCGGCGGCGGCGTACTACCCGGAGACCAACGTTCTGGTACCGCTGGACAGCGTCGCCGACATCAGCAACTGCCCGACGTCCAAGGGCGTCGTGGTCCGCCTCGAACGCACCACCGCGACGGACCGGGAGCGGAGCGAACCATGGGCCGGGTGACCGCACGGCGGCGCGTCCTGCGCGTACGGGAAGGGCACTCCTCGTACCGCCCGGACACCCTGGCCGCCGAGGAGCCGATGGAGATCCGGGTCGGCGGGCGTCCGCTGGCGGTGACCATGCGCACGCCGGGCGACGACTTCGACCTCGCGGTCGGCTTCCTCGTGAGCGAGGGCGTGGTGCACCGCGCCGAGGACGTGGCCGGGATCCGTTACTGCGCGGGCGCGACGGCCGACGGCGGCAACACGTACAACGTGGTCGACGTCGCCCTGGCCCCCGGTGTGCCGGCCCCCGACCCGTCGCTGGAACGGAACTTCTACACGACGTCCTCGTGCGGTCTGTGCGGCAAGGCAGGCCTGGACGCGGTGCGCACGTCGGCCGCCTGGTCGGTCGCCGAGGACCCGCTGCGCATCGGCACGGACGTGCTGACCGCCCTCCCGGACCGGCTGCGGGCGGCCCAGCGGGTGTTCGACAGCACCGGCGGTCTGCATGCCGCGGGGCTCTTCACGGCCGACGGCGAGCTGCTGTGCCTGCGGGAGGACGTCGGGCGGCACAACGCCGTGGACAAGGTCGTCGGCCACGCCCTGCGGTCGGGGCTGCTTCCGCTGCGCGGGTCGGTCCTGATGGTGAGCGGCCGGGCCTCGTTCGAGCTGGTGCAGAAGGCGGTGATGGCCGGCGTTCCGATGCTCGCGGCGGTCTCCGCGCCGTCCTCGCTCGCGGTCGACCTCGCGGCGGAGAGCGGTCTGACCCTGGTCGGGTTCCTGCGCGGCCCCTCCATGAACGTGTACGCGGGCGATGGGCGGGTGCGTCTCGCGCGGGTGGTCTGAGACGGCGTCGGGCGGGACGATGCTCGGGCGATGGCTCGTGCGCCGGCGGAGGCTCGTGCGCCGGCGATGGCTCGTGCGCCGGCGGAGGCTCGTGCGCCAGCGGTGGCTCGGGCGTCGGCGGTGGCTCGTGCGCCGGCGGTGGCTCGTGCGTCGGCGGTGGCTCGTGCGCCGGCGGTGGCTCGTGCGCCGGTGGGGCGATTGGCGTTCCGTGGGGCCGTCCGGTAGACCCGTGGGGTGCTGTTCCGTCAACTCGAGTACCTGGTCGCCCTCTCCCGCGAGCGTCACTTCGCCCGCGCCGCCCAGGCCTGTCATGTCTCCCAGCCCGCCCTCTCGGAGGCGGTCCGCAAGCTGGAGGACGAGCTCGACGTGCCGCTGGTGCTGCGCGGCCGCAAGTACGAGGGGCTGACGCCCGAGGGCGAACGCATCGTCGTGTGGGCGCAGCGGATCCTGGCGGACCGTGACGCCCTCACGAGCGAGGCCGGCCACTTGCGTACCGGGCTCGGTGGGCGGCTGCGGATCGGTTCGGTGCCGACCGCGTCCGGGACGGTGGCGCTGCTGACCGCGCCCTTCTGTCTGGCGCATCCGCTGGTCACGGTGGAGGTCATAGGGGACCTCCAGTCCGGGGACGTGCTGCGGCAGCTGCGGGACTTCGAGATCGACGCGGGAATCACCTATCTCCACGAGGACCTCGGGGAGCAGTACCGGACGGTTTCGCTGTACGAGGAGCGGTACGTGCTCCTCACCGGCGCCGCCGACGCCCCCGCCCACCGGACGGCGGTGACCTGGGCGGAGGCCGCACGGCTGCCCCTGTGTCTGCTCACGGAGGCGATGCAGGGGCGTCGGGTGCTGGACGAGCTGTTCACGGAGGCCGGGGTGCGACCCTCGCCCCGGGTCGAGACGGACTCGGTGGCGGCGCTCTTCGCCCATGTCAGGACGGGCCGGTGGGCGAGCGTCGTGCCGCACACCTGGCTGCACGTCTTCGGCGTGCCGCACGGGATGCGGGCGGTGCCGCTGGTCGAGCCGGCACGGACGGTGCCGGTCGGTCTGGTGACCGTCGCCCGGGAGCCCGGATCGGTGCTGGCCCGCGCTCTGCGGGAGATCGCGGGCCAGACCGATGTGGCCGCCGCCCTGGAGCGGCTGCCCGAGGACCGGGACGTCACCTAGTCGGACTTCCTGTCCTGGTCCGGGGGAAGGCCCACCTCCTCGCGGTCCTCCTCCAGGCGCTCGTCGAGTCGCTTCTCGTCCGGGCGGCGGGGCATTCCGCGGCTGTGGCCGGTGTCGGGGTCGCCCTCGACCTCTTCGTTCGACTTGTGGTGGTGATGGGACATCAGTCGCTCACTCCTTGCCGTCGGGGGTGTCGGTCGCCGCGGCGACCTCGTCGGCCGCGGGGGTCTCGCCGGCGTCGTCGCCCTTGCGGATGGTGCAGTGCAGGGAGTCGTCGACCACATCGGCGACGATCGTGTCGCCGGGGTCGGCTTCGCCGCCGAGCAGCAGGGAGGCGACCCGGTTGTCCAGTTCGGTCTGGATCGTGCGGCGCAGCGGACGCGCGCCGAACTCCGGCTGGTAGCCGTGGGCGACCAGGAGCTTCTTCGCCGCCTCGGTGACCTCCAGGGTCATGCCCTGGGCGTGGACCCGGTGCTTGCTGCGGTCCAGCAGGTGCTCGACGATCTCGGACAGATCGTCCTCGGTGAGGCTGTGGAAGATGATGATGTCGTCGATGCGGTTGAGGAACTCGGGCAGGAACCGCCCCCGCAGGTCCTCCATCAGCTCGTCCTTGAGCTCGGCGGCGTCGCCCTGGTGGGCGAGGATGCGGTGGGCGCCGATGTTGGACGTCATGATGACGACGCAGTGGCGGAAGTCGACGGTGCGGCCCTGTCCGTCCGTGAGCCGGCCGTCGTCGAGGATCTGGAGCAGCGTGTTGAAGACGTCGGGGTGCGCCTTCTCGACCTCGTCGAACAGCACCACGCTGTAGGGGTTGCGCCGCACCTTCTCGGTGAGCTGGCCCGCCTCGTCGTAACCGACGTATCCGGGAGGCGCTCCGACGAGCCGGGCGACCGTGTGCTTCTCCTGGAACTCGCTCATGTCGAACCGGATCATCCGGTCGTCCTCGCCGAACAGCAGCTCGGCCAGCGTCTTGGCGAGTTCCGTCTTGCCGACGCCGGTGGGCCCGAGGAAGAGGAACGAGCCGACGGGCCGGTTCGGGTCGCCCATGCCCGCGCGGTTACGGCGTACGGCTTCGGAGACCGCGGTGACCGCCTCGTCCTGGCCGACGATCCTGGCGTGCATCTCCTCCTCCAGCTTGAGGAGCTTCTCCTTCTCGCTGGCGGTGAGCTGGGAGACGGGGATGCCGGTGCGGCGGGAGACGATGTCGGCGATGTCGGAGGCCGTGACCGAGACGACGCCCTCGCGGCGCTCCTCGATCCCGGCGAGTTCGCCCTCCACCTCGGCGATCTGCCGCTTCAGCCCGGAGGCCTTCTCGAACTCCTCGCCGGCGACGGCCTCGTCCTTCTCGCGCCGCAGCTTCGCGAGGCGGTCCTCGCGGCTGACGACCTCGGTGGAGCGGTTGGCGCTGCGCAGCCGTACGCGTGCCCCGGCCTGGTCCATCAGGTCGATGGCCTTATCGGGCAGGAAGCGGTCGCTGATGTAGCGGTCGGACAGCTCGGCCGCCGCCGTCAGGGCCCCGTCGGCGAAGCGGACCTGGTGGTGGGCCTCGTAGGCGTCCCGCAGCCCTTCGAGGATCTGTACGGTCTCCTCGACGGTCGGCTCCGGGATCAGGACGGGCTGGAAGCGGCGCTCCAGGGCGGCGTCCTTCTCGATGTGCTTGCGGTACTCGTCGATCGTCGTCGCGCCCACCACATGGAGCTCGCCGCGGGCGAGGGCGGGCTTGAGCATGTTGCCCGCGTCCATCGAGCCCTCGCCCGTGGCGCCCGCGCCGACGACCGTGTGGAGTTCGTCGATGAAGAGGATGATCTCCCCTTCGGCCTTCTGCACGTCCTCGATGACCTTCTTCAGCCGCTCCTCGAACTGGCCCCGGTACTGGGCTCCGGCGACCATGCCGGACAGGTCGAGTGAGACGACCCGCTTGTTCTTGAGGGTGTCGGGCACCTCGCCCGCGACGATGCTCTGGGCGAGGCCCTCCACGATGGCGGTCTTGCCGACGCCGGGCTCGCCGATGAGGACGGGGTTGTTCTTGGAGCGTCGCGAGAGGATCTCGATGGTCTGCTCGATCTCGTCGGCCCGTCCGACGACGGGGTCGAGCCTTCCGGCCTTCGCCTCCTCCGTCAGGTCCCGGCCGAACTCGTCCAAGGTCGTCGACGCCTGCTTCCCTCCACCGGGAGCCCCGTCCGCGCCCGCCGCCCGGTCCGTGGCGCCGCGCAGCTTGCCCACGTCGAGGTCGTCCGACCCGAGGAACCGGCCGGCCCCGGAGTCGGCATCGTCGATCAGCGCGCCCAGGATGTGCTCGGGGCCGATGTAGGACACTCCGGCCGCCTGCGAGCGGGCGTAGGCGGCGGTGAGGGTGCGCTTGGCCGCCGGGGTGAGACCGGGCTCGGCGGAGGGCTCGCCGGACTCCCGGGGCAGCACCTCGTCGAGCTGGGCCGCGAGGTCGTCGGGATCGACCCCGGCCCGGGCGAGCAGTCCGCGCGAGGGCTCGACCTGGGTCGCCGCCCACAGCAGGTGCTCGGTGTCGAGGTCGGACGTCCCGTCCTCGGCCGCTTTGCTGGTGGCCCGGCCCAGCAGCTCGTGGGAGGACTCCGTCAGCAGCCGCCCGATCGGTACGCGCTGCATCGCGGGGGGGCGAGGACGCGGGCGACATGCCGAAGAACCGGTTCAACAGGTCGCTGAACGGATCGGACGGACCGAGAGGTGAACCGAACGCCATCGACATGTCAGCTCCAGGGACGCGAGAGGGGCTCTCCCACTCAAACGCGATGTCATCCGCCCCGCAAACGCAGATGACGCCCGGCGCGACCGACCGCGCGACCGACTATCCGGAGTCGGATCCTCCGCCGCCGCCTCCTCCCACCGATCCTCCGACCGACCGGATGAGGGCGCGGGCCTCGTCCTCCAGGCCCCTCGTCACCGTACGGTCCCGGAATCCGTGCGCGGCGAGTCGCGCCGCGAGCGCGTCGAAATAGCCCGAGGCCGTCAGGACGTGGTGCGGCACGCTGAGCACGTTTCCGACGAGTCGTTCATCGCGGGCCGCCTCCGCCGCGGTGACCACCCGCGCGATCTCCACGTACACCTCTTCACGCATGCTGTCCGGCAGGCCGGACCGGGACAGCTGACCGAGCAGCCGTTCACCGGCGGCGGCCACCTCGTTGAGCAGCCGAACGTGCCGGTTGACCGTGAGACCGACATCGGCCGCGCCGATCGCGGCGGCCAGAGAAGTGTGTCCCACGACGATGTTGCGGAACTGACTGGGCAGATAGGCGGGCAGCTCCATCGCCCCGAGGCAGTTCAGCGCCGGCCGGAAGCACGGGTGCACATGGAACTCGTCCTCGTCGGGCAGCGGCGGTGTGGCGCTGCCACCCGCGTAAACGGTGTCGTTCCCACGCTTCACGCCGATGAAGCCGACTCCGTAGAGAACATCGATGACACCTTGGGTGGTGAGGCTTTCGGTGTAGTCGGAGAACACCAGGTGCAGCGATTCCCGGCAGGCTTCGAAGCGGTCTTCCAGCGCGGACCGCATCACGACATAGCCAGCGTTCTCGAACAGAGGAAAAAGAGAGCGCAGGAAAGGATGGTTGATCAGATATTCCTTGGCCAGGTCCTGGAGCTTCCAGCGCGAGAACTGCTCCGTGGCGGCCAGCACATCGCCCTCGGTGATCGTGAAGTGACCCGCCTCGTCGGCGATGTCACGGCAGACGTTGAGGAACTGGATGGTGTCGCGCGGGCGCGGCAGCGAGCGACGGAAGATGTATTCGGACGTCGGCTCCCCCCGGACGCTCACCGGGAACAGTTCCTCCCACAATTCATGCCTGGTGAGAGGAGCACCGAGCGAGGCCCGGGCCCGGGAGAGCGCCAGGTCCTCCAGGGCTTCACGGGTCCAGGAGATGCGGATCTCGTCGCTGTGGAACTTGTCGCCGTCACCGAAATTCAGGGTGTCGTAGATGTCGGCACGGATGAACAGCGCCGTGCGCACGGCGTTGTCGTAGAAGGACATGGCGTGTTTCGCGGCCAGCAGCAGACCCGTGACCAGGGCGTGGCTCTCTGGCTCGATGGTCCACACCTGCTCCAGCTGGTCGACCAGGAGCAGCAGCGGCGGGTGCAGGCGGGCACAGCCGAGATCGGCGAACCCGGCCTGCACACCTGCTTCCAGGACGTCGAGCTGGCGGGCGGCCTCCGCGCCCTCGGAGGCCCCGCCGATGCCCAGGGTCGCCTCGACGCCGAAGGCCTTGAGCGAGAGATCGGCGGACTGGAGCCGGCCGACGCCTCGGCGGAGTCTCTCGTACAGCCGCGCGTCGTCCGACTCGCCGTTGGCCTCCAGGAACGAGCGCACCGCGCGGACGGATCCCGGCAGCCGCCGACCGTGCGCGGCGCGCGCGTGGCCGGTGAGGTGGCGTGCCGCGTGAACGGCGAAGATGTAGCGCCAGATCAGCGACTTGGCCGTGTCGGGGGTGAGGCCCTGGAGCGCGAAGCGGCGGATCTCGTCGCCCGCCGCGTCGTCCGGTGCGATGAGCACCGAGGCGCCGGGGTGGCCGTCCGGGGTGGCCAGGTGACGGCAGATCGCGCTCTTGCCGGAGCCCTTCCGGCCGATGACGAGAGATTTCCGGCCGGACAGGGCCTCACGGTAGGCGTACGTGGGCCGGAAGACGGGGCCCTTCAGGAGACCGTCCCGCAGGTCCGTCTCCGCATCGTCCCGCCCGAAGAACAGAACACTGACCGGCCCCGCATCCGGCTGCACGCTTCCCCCCCGCATCGCCGTACCACTGGTGGATCTCCAGACTAGTTCCGGCGAGGCGGGGGTGTCCCGGGAACGGGCGGCCGGGCGTCGCCGTCGGTCACTCCGCCATCTCGTACGCCCCCGACAGCGCCTCGACGCGCTCCCAGATCCGCGCCGAACGGGCCGCGTCGACGACGGGACGGCGTACCGCGCCCAGCGCCCACTCCTGCTGGTCCTCGGTGGCGGAGTCCTTGCCGTGCAGTTCGACGGCGTGCGCGGAGAAGTCGCGTACGAGTACGGCGAACAGCTCGTCCAGCAGCTCCTGGTCCAGGCCGGTCAGCCGGGCCTGCTCCAGGATCAGCTGGCCGTGGACGACGAGGGCGAAGAGCTGGCCGACGGCGAGGAGGAGGTCGAGGTCGCGGCTCTGCTCCTCGTCGGGGGCGGCCGTCTCGACGAAGGTGCACAGGGCGTCCGCCTGCTCGCGGAAGCGGGCGACGTTCGGCACCTCGGCGTACGCGTCGAACGCGGTGCGCCAGTCGTGGAAGCGTACGGAGCCGAGGCCGCGCGCCGGGCCCTGCTGGAAGAGGAACGCGTCGTCGGCGGCGTCGAGACGGGTGGGGACGGCCGGGTAGTCGACCGGGTTCAGCAGGTGGTTCCGCATGAACTTGAGAATCAGCGCGAGGTTCACGTGGACCGTGCCCTCCAGCTTCGGCAGGCCCCGGATCTCGATGGCGGCCTGGGCGAAGTAGTTGTCCTTCTCGAAGCCCTTGGCGGCGATGACGTCCCACATGAGGTCGATGACCTTCTCGCCCTCCGTGGTCACCTTCATCTTCGTCATCGGGTTGAAGAGCAGGTAGCGGCGGTCGTCGGGCCCGGCGGTGCGGAAGTAGTCGACGGCGCGGTCGCTGAAGAGCTTCATCCCGACGAGCCGGACGTACGCGTCGGTCAACTCGCGGCGCACGTGCGGGAACGCGGTGACCGGGCGGCCGTAGAGGATGCGGTTGCTCGCGTGGGTGACCGCCTCGTACATCGCGTGCTCGCAGATGCCGATGGAGGCGGTGCAGAGGTTGAACTTGCCGACGTTGACGGTGTTGAGCGCGGCGTCGAAGGCGGCCCGGCCGGTGTGCAGGATGTCGGCGGGCGCCACCGGATAGTTCTCCAGGCGGAACTCGCTGACGTACTTCGAGGAGTCGACGACGTTCTTCACGAGCCGGTACGCCTCGTGGCGGCTGTCGGCGGCGAAGAAGACGTAGCCGTCGGGCCCCTCGACGTCGGTGCGGCGGCCGAAGACGGAGACGAGACCGGCGGCGTTGCCGTTGCCGATGTAGTACTTGGAGCCGGAGGCCAGGAAACCGCCGTCGCCGGAGGGCTCCAGCAGCATGTCGGTGGAGTAGATGTCGGCGCCGTGGGTCTTCTCGGAGAGGCCGAAGGCGAACACCTCGCCCTGGGAGAGGAGTTCGGCCGCGCGGTCGCGGGCGGCGGCGTTGTCGCTCTGCCAGACCGGGCCGAGGCCGAGGATGGTGACCTGCCAGGCGTACCAGTAGTCGAGGCCGTAGAACCCGAAGATCTCGTTGAGCGCGGCGATCCGCGCGGTGTCCCAGCGCTGGTCGTCCTTGCCCGCGGCGGAGGCGGGGGTGAGGAAGGTGGCGAACAGGCCCTCCTTCGCGGAGAAGGCGAGGAAGTCGCCCAGCCAGGCGCGGGAGCGGTAGTCCTCGATCAGCCGGCGCTTGCCGCGCTCCTCGAACCAGTCGACGGTGGCGCGCAGCAGCCTGCGGGTCTCCGGGTCGAAGTGCTGGGGGTCGTAGGTGCGCGGGTTGAACAGCAAGGACGCGGAGTCAGCCATGGAGATCGCCTTCCGGGAAGGAGGAGGGTTGTCGGTGCTTACGGAGGTGGCGGCGGGCCGCCGCTCAGGCGCCCGGCCCGGAAGCCGCGAGCCGGTTGAGGGTGTCGAGTACGTCGTCGAGCCAGGCGATCGTCATCCGCTCGAACGCGATGCCGCCGCGCAGCACGACGTGCTGGAGCTCCTGGCCCGCGTCCGGCGGTGCGGGGGCGTCGGGTCCGGTGAAATCGCGCAGTTCCCCGGCGAGGTAGTGCGCGAGCCGGTCCCGGTGCACCTGGTGGTGCCGCTCGACCTCGCGGATCAGGGCGGCCGGGTCGTCGAAGGCCGCGCCCCGGATCTTCACGGCGAGATCGTGCCGGAGGCTCTCGGGCTCGATCGGCTTGTGCAGCCACGCGGCGAGGGCGGAGCGGCCGGGCTCGGTGACGGAGTACTCCTTCTTGTCCGGCCGGCCCTGCTGCTCCACCTCGCGGACGACGAGCAGGCCGTCGGTCACCATGCGGCCCAGCACGCGGTAGATCTGCTGGTGGGTGGCGGTCCAGAAGTACCCGATGGACCGCTCGAACCGCCGGGCCAGCTCGTAGCCGGAGCCGGGCCGCTCCAGCAGGGAGACGAGGATCGCGTGGTCGAGAGCCATACCGCGATCCTTCTATGCAACTCGTTGCATAGACAAGTCGTGGAGCCCCGGTGAGACACGGCTCACCCGGAGACCGTTCGCCCGGTGGAGCGCGCGGCCCCCGGGGGCGCGATGGCCGCTTCAGGGGGTGTCATTCCCGATCACGCCTCCGGGAGCGCCGTCACGGTGTGCGTTGTTTAGTGGGATCCGTACGGGACACGCGGGGAGCGTCCCTCAGGAAACGGACTGAAGGAAGGAGCACGTCATGCCGGCCGGATCCAACAAGAAGCGTGAGCGGCAGTACGAGCACATCAAGGAGAGCCAGGAAGAACAGGGCGCGTCGAAAAGCCGCGCGAAGGAGATCGCGGCCCGGACCGTCAACAAGGAGCGCGCCCGGTCCGGCGAGTCGAAAACGGCGAGCAAAACCTCCACGCAGGACAAGAAGTCCGCGTATCAGCGCGGCGGCGAACGCTCCCACAAGGGCGCGCAGGGCCCCACGAAGGACCAGCTCTACGCAGAGGCCAGGAAGAAGAACGTCGACGGGCGTTCCTCCATGAACAAGGAGCAGCTCCGCAAGGCCCTCGGACGCTGACGCCCGACGGCGGCACCGCGCCGGCCGAGGAGGCCGGCCGTCCAGGTGACGGACGAGGCGGACGTCGGCCGCCTGCCCGGCGCGAAACCCCTTCAGGACGCCGACGGCGTACGCAGTGCGGAACGTCCGTCGCGCCACGCCGCCAGCAGGTGGTCGCCCAGGAGGTCCTCCAGGTGACCGGTCGCCTCGATGCCCAGGACGACGTCGGCCGCCAGCTCGGGCTCGTCCTCCAGCAGACCGGCGATCACCTCGTGGCGGACGACCTGTTCGTGGACCGCGTCGGCTTCGACGTGCTCGTCGTAGAAGTGCTGGGCGGCGGGGCCCGCGCCCGCGCGGCGGAGGGCCTCGGCCAGCCTCCTCGATCCGGGGGACGAGGTGATCTCCACGGTGGCGAAGTGTCCGACCAACGCGCCGCGCAGCCGCCGGTGGAGCCCGAACAGGGACATCAGGTTGACCGTGGCCAGGGCCTGGGCCGGCGCCGCGTCGAGATAGCGGCCGTACGACGGATCGAGGCCGAGATCGGCCATCAGATCGGCGAAGAGCTGGGCATGGATGTCCTCGGCACGGCCTGCGCCGAACTCGTCGAACTCGACGGCCACCATCGCCGCCTTCGCCCGGCCGCGGAGCCTGGGCACCACCCACAGATGCGGATCGGCTTCCTTGAGGTGGTAGAGGGAGCGCAGTGCCGCGTATTCGCGCAGCTGCCACAGCTCCCCCTCCCGCTGGAGGTGGTGGCTGACGCTGTGGCCGTCGTCCCCCACGGGCTCCAGCAGGAGCGCGTCGACGGCCTGCGCCACGTCCGTCCGGCCCGATCCGCCGTCGCGGCGCAGCGCGTCCAGGAAGACGTCCTCGGCCGCGGCGCGCACGCCGAGCAGGGCGGGATTCCACTCCAGGCGCTCGTCCACGCCCGCGAATCCCCGGTAGTGGAGCTCGTACAGGACATACAGGAGCAGGTGCAGATCGTCGCCGTAAGGGTCGGCGTTCCGGATCCTCCCGGCTTCCGGCAGGGCCGCTCCGCGGCCTGCCAGGACGCCGAGGACGCTCTCGCTCAGGGGCCCGCGCGCCGGTGGGAGCACCGGGGACGCGGCGGGACGGTCGTGGGCGGTGGTGGCCGGGATCGTCATGGTCGGGGTTCCTCCTCGCCGTCCTCGGGCTGTCGGCGGCTGCCGTCCTGGGGCTGTTGTCGGCCTTCCGGGCCGGGCTCCGCGGGCTTGCGGCGGCGGTGGCTGGTGTCGCACCAGGGATAGGCCCGACTGCGGCGGCAGGTGCAGATCGCCACCACGAAGCGGTCGGACCGGACCGTCGTCCCGTCGGCCGTCACGACGTCGACCGGCCCTTCCACCAGAATGGGGCCTTCCCGGTTCACCAGCACGCGGCGCGGCGTCTCACTCCTTCCGGGCACGGATCACCACCAGCTCTTCCCTGTCCAGACGGTCCCGCAGCAGGCCCCGGGCCCGCAGCCAGGCCACCCGGCCCCGCGTGACGGGGCCGAACGGAATCGTCACGCGGTCGGTCACGGAGACGAGCAGACCGGCCGCGGCGAGCCGGCTCACCGTCTCCTCCGGACGACTCAGCTCCGACTGGACCACCAGAAGCAGGCCGCCGGGGCGCAGGGCGGCGGAAGCGTCGTCGCAGATGCGGTCGAGGATCACCCGTCCGTCAGGACCCGCGTCCCAGGAGCGGCCGGCCCGGTACCGGGGCGTGCCGAGACCGGGGGCCGGGACGTAGGGCGGGTTGCTGATGACCGCGTCGAACGTACGCCCCGGCAGGGCCCGGAGCAGGTCCCCCCGGCGTACGGTGACGGGCAGCCGGGCGAGCGCGGTGTTCAGCCGCGCCGACGCCACGGCCCGGCGGCTGATGTCCACCGCCGTGACACGGGCTCCGAGCCGCGCGGCGTGCAGGGCCAGCGTGCCGGTGCCGGTACACAGGTCCAGCACGTCCATGCCCGGCCCGATCCCCTCGCGGCGCATGGCGGTGGCCAGCAGCAGCGTGTCGGTCTGCGGCCGGTACACGCCGGGCAGCCGCACGACCGGGCCCCGCCACGGAGTCGCGCTGGACAGGTCCGGCGCCGCCTGCCGCGTCATCGGGCCGTCGTCGTCGGGCACCCGCACTCCTCGCATGCTCAACGGCCGGGAAACTCGCCGGGCGGGCGCACGTCACGCATCGTGTCCTCCTGGGGTCAGCAGCTGTTCCACGACTCGTGTCGCGTCGCTGTAATGGAGTGACCACGAACGCCCGGGCTAAACGTGCGCCCCGCGTTCATCGCCCTCCGCGGCGCCGGTTCGGCGGGCACGTGTGCGCCGGATGGCGGTCTGCGGAGCGCGGCGGCTCCGCGGGTCTGGTGTCCTTCACGGAGTTCCACGCGCGCCGGGCCGTCTTCTTCGCCCGGCCGACGACCTGAGGAGAACCATGGCCGCCCGGCATCACCTCATCGACCGACCGCCGTCCGCCGTCTGGGCGGTACTGGATGACGAACGCCTGTACGGCAGGTGGGTGGTGGGCACCTCCGAGTCGCGCCGGGACGAGGGCGACTGGCCCGATTCCGGCTCGTCCATCACGTACAGCGTGCGCTTCGGGCCCAAGCGGTTCACCGGCCGCACGGTCGTCCGGCTCGTCGAGAGGCCTCGGACCCTGGAGCTCGAGGCCGAGGCGGGTCCGCTGGGCTCGGCCCGCATCGCCCTGGACATCCGGCCGTGGGGCGACGGCACTCTCGTGACCGTGGACGAGCACCCCTTGCGGGGTCCGGGCGGCACGCTCCACAACACGCTGGTGGACGCGGTGATCCAGATCCGCCACCGCACCATGCTGGCGCGCCTCGCCCGCCTGGTCGAGCAGGTGACGCCGGCCGTGACGCCCCGGTGAGGTCGCGCCGGGTGCGGTGACGCCCTACCTGGGACAATGTCCGTACACGGAAGAGTCGGCCGGGAACGGCGCAGGCGCGGCGGCGGACCGAGTCATCAGGAGTCGCAGATGTCCGAGGCACCGACTGACTCCGGTGGTGCGCCGGTCCGCGTCTTCCTGCTGGACGACCACGAAGTGGTACGGCGTGGCGTGCGCGATCTCCTGGAGGCGGAGCCGGACCTGGAAGTGGTCGGTGAGGCCGCCACCGCCGAGCAGGCGCTGGCCCGTGGACCGGCGCTGCGGCCCGATGTCGCCGTGCTCGACGTCCGGCTGTCCGACGGCGACGGCGTCACGGTGTGCCGCGAGCTGCGGTCCCGGATGCCGGAACTGGCCTGTCTGATGCTGACCTCGTTCGACGACGAGGAGGCTCTGCTCGACGCGATCATGGCCGGAGCGGCCGGGTACGTACTGAAGCAGATCAACGGCTCGGACCTGGTCTCGGCGGTGCGGACCGTGGCGACGGGCCGGTCGATGCTGGATCCCGCGACCACGGCGAGGCTGCTGCGATCGCTGCGCGGGCCGGAGAACGACGGGCCGCCGGAGGACGAGAGGCTCTCGGTGCTGTCCGAACGCGAGCGTTCGGTGCTCGATCTCGTCGGCGAGGGCCTCACCAACCGGCAGATCGCCAAGCGGCTGTACCTCTCCGAGAAGACCGTCAAGAACCACATCTCCCGGCTGCTCGGGAAGCTGGGCGTGGAACGCCGGGTGCAGGCGGCCGTCATCGCGGCGGAGGTACGGGAACACCGGCAGCACGAGCAGTGAGGCGGCGACGCGGGCTCACTGCTCCGCCCGCGGCCGTCTTCCGTCGCCCCGTGGACCGCTCTCAGCCGTGTCCGGGAAGCCGACGGGACCCGCGCCCCGCGGACCGGCCTCAGCCGTGTCCGGGAAGCGACGGGATCCGCCACTCGAGCACGGTGCCGCTGCCGGGGCGCGGTTCGGAGCGGACGGACAGGGTGCCGCCCAGGCTCTCGGCCCGTTCGGCGAGGTTCCGCAGGCCGCCGCGCCGGCCGTCGGCCGGGAGGCCGGACGGGAGGCCGATGCCGTCGTCGGCCACCGTCACCACGAGCACACCGTCGTCGGCGGTGACCGAGACCTCCGCCCGGTTCGCCTCCGCGTGCCGGGCGACGTTGCTCAGGGCCTCTCCGATGACCGCGATCACATGGTCGGCCACCGCGCGCGGCACGTCCGTGTCGATCAGCCCCTCCATCCGGAGCGCCGGGCCGAACCCCAGAGCGGGCGCGGCGTCGTCCATCGCCTGGACGACGCGGGTCCGGAGCGTCGGAACGCCCTTGGACGTCCCGTCCTCCCGCAGGCCGAAGATGGTGGAGCGGATGATCTTGATGGTGGAGTCGAGGTCGTCGATCGCCCGGCCCAGCCGTTCGGCCGCCTGAGGATGCTCGACCAGCGGGCGGGCGCTCTGCAGGGTCATCCCGGTGGCGAACAGCCGCTGGACCGCCAGGTCGTGCAGGTCACGGGCGATCCGGTCCCGGTCCGCCAGGAGGCTCATCCGCTCGGCGTCCCGACGGCGGTCGGCCAGTTCGAGGGCCAGGGCGGCGTGATCGGCGAAACCCGGCAGAGCGGCGATCTCGGCGTCCATGAAGGTCGGTCTGCCTTCGAGCCGGGCGAGGATCAGGACTCCGCTCAGCTTCTCCTCGGTGCCCACCGTGACGGCCACCGCCGGACCGAACCCCTTCCAGCGGTCCGGCGGCACGGTGACCCTCGGGTCGGTGGCGACGTCCGGCACGATGACGAGGCCGTCCTCCGCGAGGGCCACCGCGGCGAGGGTGCCCCGGCTGCTCGGCAGCACCATGCCGCAGTGTGCGTCGGCCCGCTCGCCCAGAGCGAGCGAGCCGGTCATCTCGCCGTCCGGCCCGAGCCGGCAGAAGACCCCGAGGTCGGCCCCGCCGATGTCGACGGCCTGCTCCAGCATCCCGTGGAGCACCTCCGGTTCGGCGGAGCCCGACAGCAGCGCGCTGGTGACGTCCGAACTCGCGGCGAGCCAGCGCTCCCTGAGCCGGGCCTCCTCGTAGAGGCGGGCGTTCTCGATGGCGATGCCGGCCGCGACCGCCAGGGTCGAGACGACGGCCTCGTCCTCCGCGTCGAAGTCGGCCGGACCGCGCTTCTCGGTGAGGTAGAGGTTGCCGAACACCTCGTCGCGTACCCGGATCGGCACGCCGAGGAAGGAGTGCATCGGCGGATGGTCGGGCGGGAAGCCGTACGAGGCCGGATGGTCCGAGAGCTCGGACAGCCGCAGGGGCTCGGGGTGCCGGATGAGTTCGCCGAGCAGGCCGTGTCCGGACGGAAGGTCGCCGATCCGCGCGCGCACCTCGTCGCTGATGCCGATGGGAAGGAACTGGGCGAGCTTCCGGTCGTCGCCCACCACGCCCAGCGCACCGTACTCGGCGTCCACCAGCGTGACGGCGGACTCGACGATCCCGCGCAGCACCTGCGGCAGATCCAGCTCCCGCCCCACGGAGACGACCGCGTCGAGCAGGCCGTTCAGCCGGTCACGGGTACCTCTGAGTTCGTCGATACGGCCCTGGATCTCGTCGAGCAGCTCATCGAGCCGCAGTCGCGGGAGCCGGGCCGCGTCGGTCTCGTCGCCGTCCACGCCCATGGGCACCTCCGACGGCCTGAAGGAGACGAGAAGCGCTCACCGGCCGCTCTCCCAACCTATCCCGCGCACTCCGTCGCCTCATGTCGAGAAGCGGGTGAGGAGCGGGCCCGGGGAGGGTACGGGGCAGGTAGGAGCCGTACGGAACGGGATACGGAGTCGGTACGGACCGAAGTACGGAGCCGGTACGGAACGGGGTGCGGAGCCGATCGGTCCTGGGGCTGGACCGTTCGGCCCCTGCCGCGGCGCGCGGCGGTGTCGGACAGTGGTCCGAGAGCGGGTTCCGGGCCGCACGTCGAGGCCGGAACCGGAAGAGAGCGGTACCGCTGACCTCTCGCAGACAGGACACGCCATGCTCACCCAGGAAGAACAACAGATCACGGCGGTGGTGACGTCGCTGGTGGAGGACGCCGTCGCCGCGCCGTCCATGCACAACGCCCAGCCCTGGCGGTTCGTCCACCGCTCGGGCTCGCGGCTGCTCTCCCTGTACGGCGATCCGGAACGTACGTTGCCGGTCGGCGACCCGGACCGGCGGGGTCTGCACCTGGGGTGCGGCGCGGCGCTGCTGAATCTGCGCGTGTCCGCCGCCATGCACGGCTGGACCGCCGACGCCGAACCGCTCCCCGACCCCTCGGACCACCTGCGCCTCGCCGACGTCCGGCTGACGGACTCCGGGGCGACGGACACCGCGCTGGCCGACCTCCACCCCGCGATAGCGCGACGGCACACCAGCCGCTTCCCGTTCTCCGAGGAGCCGATCCCGCCGGAGCTGCTCGACGAGCTGTGCGCGGCCGCCCTCCTGGAGGGCGCCCGGCTGATCGTGCCCGGGAGCTGGCACCGGGACGCCGTGCTGGACCTCGTCCACGACGCGGAGCTCCTGGAGTCCGCCAGCGCGGCCATGCGCGCCGAGATCGCCGACTGGACGCGCACCGGCAGGACCGGCGACGGCCCCGCGGACGACGGCATCCCCTCCTCCGCCTTCGGCCCGCGCCAGTACGGCGTGACGGCCCCCGCCCGGGACTTCGACACCCCCCGCACGGTGCCGAACCGCACCGCGGCCACCTTCGAGGAGCGGCCGCAGATCGCGCTCCTCGGCACGGCGACGGACACCCCGGCGGACTGGCTTCGGGCCGGGCAGGCGATGCAGCGCGTGCTCCTGGAAGCCACGCTCGACGGTCTCTCGACCTCGCTGATGTCGCAGCCGCTCGAATGGCCCGAACTCCGCCCGCTCACCCGTGACCCCGGTTCCGCGACGGGCTTCGTGCACATGGTGCTCCGGCTGGGCTACGGACCCTCGGGAACGGCCACCCCGCGCCGCCCGGTCGCCGACGTCCTCACCGTCGTATGAACCGTTCCTCACCGTCGTACGACACTCAGGACCGTCGTGCGACGGTGAGGCCGTCGGCTCACGAGGCGTCCGCCACCTCCGCCGCCCCGGCGGTGGCGCCCGCGTAACCGGGAGGAACGACCTCGACGGGGCAGTTCCCGTGGTGCAGCAGCGCGTGAGCGACCCGTCCCAGCGCCGGGCCGGCTCCCAGCACCCGCCGTCTGCTGCCCATCACCATCAGATCGGTGTGGACCGAGGCCTCGACGAGCATGCCGGGGACGCTGGTGCCGGTCTCGACGTGGTGGACGAGCGGGAGGTCGGGGTACAGCTCGGAGAGGCGTTCGGCCACGGCCGCGACCTCGTGGACCTTCTCGTCGGCGATGTCCCCGAGGCCGTCGAGCATGGTGGTGACACCGCCGACGTGCGCGAGGACGTTGTAGACGCTCAGCAGCCGCAGTGACGCCTTGCGGGCCTGCGCCTCGGCGGCGGCGATCCTCAGCCAGTCGAGATCCGACGCGCCGTGCACGGCGGCGGTGACCACGCCGGTCCCGGGCCGGTCGGCCGCGCCGCGTACGACGATCACCGGCACCTCGGTCCGCGCGGCCACGCCCAGCCCGACGGATCCGAGCATCAGGGAGCCGAAGCCGCCCAGGCCCCTGTTGCCCACGACGATCGTGCCGCGCTCCCCGGCCGCGGCGTGCAGCCCGGCCACGGGCCCCTGGCGGCTGAGTTCCGTCGTCACGACCAGGTCAGGCCGGCTCTCCCGCACCGCGGCGGCGGTCTCGGCGAGCAGCTCCCGTCCCGCCTCCCGTACGGCCTGGATGGTGTCGGCCGACGAGTAGAAGACCCGCCGGTCGCTGTCGGAGGCGTGGACGATGTGCAGCGGGCGCCCACGGTGGTCCGCCTCGGCCGCGGCCCACAGGGCGGCCTCTCGTGCCGGAGCGGACGCGTCCACTCCGACCACGACGGCGCCGAGTTCCGGGCGCCCGGGAATGTCGCTGGTCATGACTCCTCCTCGCGCAGGGTCGGGAGAGGTGGCACCTCCACCGTCGCACCGATCGGCGGGCGGCGAGCATGGGCCTTTCGGCCCCGATCGAACCCTGTCGGCCCTCCCATCGGCGGGCCCGGCGGCGGAAGGCTGGACACGTGGTTCCGTACCGGGGCCCGGCACGCCGAGGAGGCCAGTCATGAACCGCCATGTCACCGTCGGCCTGGACGACTCCGCCGAAAGCCACGCGGCTGCGGTCTGGGCAGCCCGTGAAGCATCGTCGCGAGGTGTCGCACTGCGGCTGGTGCACGTGGAGGAGTGGCCGGTCACCCCGGAGATCCCGTTAACCCTCACCGAGGCGCTGGTCAAGCGGTACGAGACCCTGCTGCGCGACGCGGCGGAGCGGGCCCGCCGGGACCATCCGGGCCTCGACGTCACGACGGAGATGGTCCACGGACGGGCCGGGGCCGAACTGACCAGGGCCGCGGACGGGGCCGAGGTGACGGCGCTGGGCTCACGCGGGCTCGGCGGGATCGTCGGGTTCCTGGTCGGCTCGGTGTCGCTCGCGGTCGTCGCCACGTCGACACGGCCGGTCGTGCTCGTACGGGCGGAGCAGCCCGGGACGGACGCGGGCGCCACGGAGTCCGGGTCGGCGGCCGGGGCCATCGGGACCACCGAGGACGCCGAACAGGCTTCCGCGGACGCGCAGGCCACTGCCGCCGTGGGCTCGCGACCGGATGTGGTCCTCGGCCTCGACATCGCGCGCCCGAGCGATCCGCTGCTGGACTTCGCCTTCGGTACGGCCGCCCGCCGGAACGTGGCACTCCGGGTCGTGCACAGCTGGTCTCCGCCCGCCTCCTACGGGTACGCGGCGATCCTGGATCCGGAGATCGGCACCGGGCTCGGCCGCCGGGCCGCCGAAGGGCTGACGGAGCTGCTCCGCCCCTGGCGGTCGCGGTTCCCGGAGGTCCGGGTCGTGGAGAAGACGGTCGTCGGTCCGCCCGCCCGCGAACTCGTCCACGCCTCCCGCGGCGCGGACCTGCTCGTCGTCGGACGGCGCGGCAGGCGACCCGCGCTGCCGCACCTCGGCCACGTCGCCCACGCCGTGATCCATCACAGCACCGCACCGGTCGCCGTGGTCCCGCTCGCCTGAGCGCGGCCGGCCGGGCCCGCACGGTTCAGTCGGCGTCGCCCGGGGCGTCCGGCACGATGATCTTCCGTCCGGTGATCCGCCGCGGCGCGAGCGTCATGACGTGTTCGCGCTCGTCCCCCGCCCAGGGGGTCGCGTACGCCGCCTCCCTGAGCCGGCGCGCGGCCTCCTCGTCCGTCACGGCGCGCACGGGTCCGACGAGCAGCACGCTCCACCCCTTGCTGAAGGCGTCGTCGATGTGGTCGGCCTCGAAGGCGATCTCGGTGTCGGCGGCGGTGGCGAGCGGTGAGCCCTCGGCGGTGCTGAACATGACCTCGCCGTCGAGCACCTGGTAGTTGACCGGCAGCACGACCGGCCCGTCACCGTGGGTCAGGGCCACCCGTCCCACACCGTGGTCGCCCAGCAGCACCCAGCACATCGACTCCTCCAGTTCGACCATCCGGGCCCGGCGGGCGCCGCGGCCGATGCCCGGCGGCAGGTCGGCGGTGCCGCCCCACAGTTCCTGGACGGTGGTCTCCAGCGCGTCGGCCAGCCGGAGCAGAAAGCCGACGCCCGGCGTGGCGGGCTGCTCCTCCACGTACTCGATGTAGCCGGGCGCGGCGCCCGCCCGCAGAGCCACGTCCTGCCGGGACAGACCGAGCTGCAGGCGGCGTGCCGCGATGCGTCGGCCCAGGTCCCCTCTCGCCGGATGCGGTGATGGGGGCATCACGGGCTCCTTACTCATCGGATCGCTCGTCGACGCGGTCGTACGGCTGTCGTACGGCCGCCACACGGCTCACGCTAACCAGGGCCGGGAGGAGGCGCAGCACGGAGCGGAACCGCCGCGGTCCGTCACCCGCCGAGGTCGGGGCGTGGCACCCGGCGCGGGTCGATGAGCGTGAGGGTGGTGAGTACGGCGACGGCCGCGAGCGCCGCGGAGACGCCCAGGACGGCTCGGGCTCCGTCGGTGACCGCCTGGGCGCCGTGGCCGCCGTGGAGGGCGAAGACCGCGCCGAGCGCCGCGGTGCCGACACCGGCGCCGAGGGAGGCGAGGGTGGAGACGGTCCCGGCGACCATGCCGACGCGTTCGGGTGCGGTGACGCGTACGGCGACGGCCATGACGGGGGCGCCGGCGATCCCGCCGCCCGCTCCCCAGGCGAGCAGCGGCACCAGGAGCGCCCACCACGGGGTGTCGGGGGTGATCAGCAGCGCCAGGGCGGCGAAGCCGACGCCTTTGAGCGCGTAGCCGGAGCCGATCACCAGGCCGGGCGCCCGGTTGCCGATCAGCTTGGAGCCGACCATGCCCATGACGATCTGGGCGAGGAAGATCGGGGTCATCAGGAGGCCCGCCCCGGTCGGGCTCAGGCCGAGGCCGTCGGAGAAGTACAGCACCAGGTAGACGGAGCCGCCGATGGTCAGGACGCGGGAGAGGAGGACGGCCAGCATGGCGCCGGAGAACGCGGGCCGGCCGAACATCCGCAGCTCCAGCGTCGGCGCGGGCGCCCGGAGTTGGACGGCCAGGAAGGCCACGAGCGCCAGAGCGGCGGTGAGCAGCACCGCGGTGTCCTGCCGGGACCAGGGCGTGTCGCCGGGGCGGAGCATCAGCAGCGTCGCCGTGCCGAGGCCGAGCATCAGCAGCAGGCTGCCGAGCCAGTCCGTCCGGCCCGCTCCTCCGGTCCCCGGGGTGCGGGGCAGTACGCGTACGGCCAGCAGCCAGGCGGCCGCGCCGAGCGGCAGGTTGACCGCGAAGACCGCCCGCCAACCGAAGGTCTCGGCCAGGACCCCGCCGAAGGCCGGGGCGAGCAGGCCCGCCGCGGTCGCGAACGAGCCCCACGCGCCGATGGCGAGGTTGCGCTCCTCGCCGGTATAGCGGTCGGAGAGGAGCGGGATGCCGTTCACCATGATCGCGGCGGCTCCCGCGCCCTGGACCACGCGGGCGATATCGAGCCACAGCAGATCCGGGGCCACGGTCGCGCCCAGCGAGGCAAGGGTGAACACGGCGATCCCGGCGAGGAACAGCGTCCGCCGGCCCCACCGGTCCGACAGGCTTCCGACGACCTGGGTGAGCGCGCCCATGGCGACCATGTACGTCACCACCACGGACTCCGCCGAGGCCCCGTCCGCCACGTCGGCGCTGATCAGCGGGAGCCCGATCGCCACGATCGTCAGGTCGACGACCACCAGCCCGGTGGAGGCCATCACCAGCACCAGGACCCCGCTCAGCGGCGGAAGACGGCGGGATTTCTGAGGCGGCATACGGGAATCGACCTCCGGGCGTCGGGGCGGCGTCGGGCTACGGAGGGCAACCCTGGCGGCATCCACCCTTAAAGTCAACATGTGTGAAGTTCAAGCGGCCCGTACGCTGTCGCCATGCCCGTCACCCCTCGCCGCCGCCCCGCCACCCGCAAGGGCCGCCCGGTCCTCACCCGCGAGATCATCGCCGCCAAGGCGCTGGAGATGGCCGGCGCACAGGGGTTCCCGTCCCTCACGATGCGCGCACTGGCCGCCGAACTGGACGTGACCGTAAGGGCGTTGTACAACTACGTCGAAGATCGCGGGGAGGTCGTGGGCCTGGCCGTCGACCTCATGCTGAGCTCGTGGAACCCGCCCGCGCCCGACCCGGCGGACTGGGAGACCTCCGTCGCCGACTACGCCCACTCCCTGCGCGCCCTGTACCGCCGGTGGCCCCGCGCCCTGCTGGTCTCCTGGGACGAGGACACACCGCCGGCCTCGGTGCATCCGAACCGCCTGCTCAACCTGGACCGGTTCCTCGGCCTTCTGCGGGACATCGGCCTCGACCTCCCGGCGGCGCTCGCGGCACACCGTCAACTGTCCCTGCTCGTGCTGTCCTTCGCCCTCGTGGTCGACGGGCCCGCCGACCGGGCCGGGGACGGCCGGAACACGATCGTCCCCGGCCACTGGCTCTCGGCACACGCCGATCTCGACATTCCGACGCTCCGGGAGGCCGCCGCGCTGCCGCTGCCCGGCGCGGACGAGCAGTTCGACGAGGTCGTCGCCGCCGTCGTCGCCCGGATCCGCGACGGACTCAGCGCGGACTGACGGCCAACGACTCCTGGCGGGGCTCCTCATGGGGCTCCCGGTGGATGGGGTCCGCGCCGCCGGTCAGCGGCACGCCCGTGCCGCCGCGCCGGGCCGCGACGATCTCCGCCGCGATGGACAGGGCCGTCTCCTCGGGCGTACGGGCTCCGAGGTCCAGGCCGATGGGTGAACGCAGGCGGTCCAGTTCGCCCTCGCTCAGGCCCGCCTCGCGCAGCCGCCGCGTCCGGTCCTCGTGGGTCCGGCGCGACCCCATCGCGCCGACGAACGCGGCGGGCATCCGCAATGCCTCCACCAGCAGCGGCACATCGAACCGGGCCTCGTGCGTGAGCACGCACAGCACGGTGCGCGCGTCGGTCGGGGTGCGCCGCAGATAGCGGTGCGGCCAGTCGACGACGACCTCGTCCGCCTCGGGGAAACGGGCCCGGGTGGCGAAGACGGGGCGGGCGTCGCACACCGTCACATGGTGGCCCAGGAACTTCCCGGCCCGTACCAGCGCGGCGGCGAAGTCGACCGCGCCGAAGACGATCATGCGGGGCGGTGGCACGCTGCTCTCGACGAGCAGGGTGAGTCCGCCGGGGCAGTGCGATCCGTCCTCGGCGAGGGCGACGGTGCCGGTCCGGCCCGCGTCGAGCAGGGCCGCGGCCTCGGCCGCCGCCGTACGGTCCAGCTCCGGGTGGCCCCCGAGCCCGCCCTCGTGACCACCGTCGGGGCGGACCAGCAGGGACCGCCCCAGAAGCCCGTCCGGGCCGCTCACCACCCGGACGAGGGCGGCCGCCTCGCCGGAGACCGCGGCACGGAGCGCGGCCCGCAGCACCTCCCGTTCCGGCGAGTCGGCGCGGACCGGCGTGATCATGATGTCGATGACCCCGCCGCAGGTCAGCCCGACGGCGAAGGCGTCCTCGTCGCTGTAGCCGAACTGTTCGCGCACGGTCTCGCCGTCCTGCAGGGCCCGCTCGCACAGTTCGTAGACCGCGCCCTCCACACAACCGCCGGAGACCGAGCCGATCGCCGTGCCCTCGCTGTCGACGGCGAGGGCGGCGCCGGGCCCGCGCGGCGCGCTGCCGCCGACGGAGACGACGGTGCCGACGGCGAACTCCCGGCCCTCCGCCATCCATCGGTGCAGCTCACCGGCGATGTCAAGCATCCGCCGCTCCCCCGCCCGTGGGGGCCGCCGCGAGGATCCGGTCGGGGCGGATCGGCAGGTCCCGGTGGCGTACGCCGGTGGCGTGCCAGACCGCGTTGGCCACGGCAGCCGCCGCGCCCACGATGCCGATCTCGCCGACGCCCTTGATGCCGACCGGGTCGTCCGGGTCGTGGTCGTCCACCCAGTCCGCCTCGATGTCCGGGACGTCGGCGTGCGTGGCCACGTGGTAGCCGGCGAGGTCGGGGGCGTAGTGGCCGCCGGTGTTCCGGTCGCGGACCGCCTCCTCGTGCAGGGCCATCGAGATGCCCCAGGTCATTCCGCCGACGAGCTGGTTGCGGGCGGTGAGCGGATTGACGATCCGGCCCGCCGCGAAGATGCCCAGCATGCGCCGCACCCGGATCTCGCCGGTGGCGGTGTCGACGGCGACCTCGGCGAACTGCGCCCCGAAGGAGTGGCGTTCCTTCTGCGCGAGGGCGCCGAGGGCCTCGGTGGTGTCGGACCGGACGGTGATCCCCTCCGGGGGGACGGACGTGGTCACCGCCAGCCGCTCGCGCAGTTCGGCGGCCGCCGCCGTGACCGCCCAGGCCCAGGAGCGGGTGCCCATCGAGCCGCCCGCGATCATCGCGGGGCCGAAATCGCTGTCGCCGATGCGGACCCGGACCCGTTCGGGTGTGGTCTCCAGCGCGTCGGCGGCGATCAGGGTGAGGGCGGTGCGGGCTCCGGTGCCGATGTCGGCGGCGGTGATCCGTACGGTGAAGGAACCGTCCGCCTCCGCCGTGACCAGGGCCGTGGACGGGGCGGCGCCCGCGCCGAAGGAGGCCGCCGCCGTGCCGGTGCCCAGCAGCCAGCGCCCGTCCCGGCGGGTGCCGGGGCGCGGGTCGCGGTCCGCCCAGCCGAACCTGCGGGCGCCCTCGCGGAAGCAGGCCGTGAGGTTGTTGCTGCTGAACGGGAGCCCCGAGACGGGGCCGACGGCCGGTTCGTTGCGCAGGCGTAGTTCGATCGGGTCGACGCCGCCGCGTTCGGCGAGTTCGTCGAGAGCCGCCTCGATCGCGAACGACCCCGGGGCCTCCCCCGGTGCGCGCATCCAGGTCGGGGACGGCACATCGAGCCGGACGACGTGGTTGGCGGTGCGGTGGGCGTCGGCGTCGTACAGCACCCGGGCGACGCCCGCGCTCGGCTCGACGAACTCGTACACCGTGGAGGTCTGGTTCAGCGAACGGTGCTCCAGGGCCAGCAGCCGGCCGTCGGGGGCCGCGCCGAGCCTGACCCGCTGGGTGGTGGGGCTGCGGTAGCCGCCCAGCGAGAATGTCTGACGCCGGGTCAGGACCACGCGTACCGGGCGCTGGAGGACGGTGGCGGCCATCACGGCGGACACCTGGTGGGCACGCAGGCCCTTGCTGCCGAAGCCGCCGCCGATGTGCTCGGAGCGCACCCGCACCGAGGACACGTCGAGCTGGAACATCGTGGCCAGCTCGCCCTGGACCCAGCCGGCGCCCTGGTTGGAGTCGACGACCTCCAGCCGGCCGCCGTCCCACCGGGCGGTCGCCGCGTGCGGCTCCATCATGCTGTGCTGCTCTTCGGGGGTGGTGTACCGCGCGTCCACCACATGGGCGGAGGCGGCCAGTTGTGCCTCCAGGTCGCCCTTCTCCGTCTCGGCGGGCATGTGACCTGCCGCGGCGTAGGCACTGGGGTGGTCGTCGACGAGCGCGGTGTCGTGCGGCTCCTGGTCGTACGTCACCACGAGCGCCTCGGCGGCCTCCCGGGCCTGCTCCGGGGTCTCGGCGACGACCAGCGCGACGGGCCAGCCGGCGAACGGCACCCGGTCGTTCTGGAACACGGCGCAGGTCGGGTCCGGCGGGGTGCCGAGCATGCCGACGTAATCGGTGTGCAGGCGCGGGGCGTTGCCGTGGTGCAGCACGGTGAGCACGCCCGGCATGTCGAGGACCGGTGCGGTCTGCACGTCGAGGATGCGGCCCCGGGTGACGGTGGAGAGCACGAGCCAGCCGTGGGCCAGGTCGGCGAAGGGGATCTCACCGGCGTAGCGCGCCGCGCCGGTGACCTTGTCGCGGCCCTCGATGCGGGTGTGGGCGACGCCGACGGCTCCGCGCACCGCCGAAGGGCCCGGCGTGGTGGTCGTCATCGGGCGTTCCCCTCGGCGAGTTCGGTGAGTACGGAGACCACGAGGTTGCGCATGAGGGTCACCTTGTATCCGTTGTCGGGCAGCGGCCTGGCGGCGGCGAGTTCGGCGTCCGCGGCGGCGGCGAAGGTCGCGCCGTCGGCGGGTGCGCCGATGAGGACGGCCTCGGCGGCCCGGGCGCGCCAGGGCCGGGAGGCGACGGCGCCGAGGGCGAGGCGCGCGTCCCGTACGCGGCCGTCCTCGATGTCGAGCGCGGCGGCGACGGAGCCTATGGCGAAGGCGTACGAGGCGCGTTCACGCACCTTGCGGTAGCGGGAGCGGGCGGCCACGGGCGCGGCGGGCAGGCTGACGTGGGTGATCAGCGCGCCGGGCGGCAGGGCGGTCTCCCGGTGCGGGGTGTCGCCGACGGGGAGGTAGAAGTCGGTGATCGGGCTCTCGCCGGGCCCCTCCGCGCTCTCGTAGGAGACCACGGCGTCGAACGCCGTCAGGGCCACGCCCATGTCGGAAGGGTGTACGGCCACGCAGTGGCCGGAGGCGCCGAGGACGGCGTGATTGTGGTGCTCGCCGGCGACGGCGGGGCAACCGCTGCCCGGGTTCCGCTTGTTGCAGGGCTTGCTCACGTCGGTGAAGTAGCCGCAACGGGTGCGCTGGAGGAGGTTGCCGCCGACCGTGGCCATGTTGCGCAGCTGTCCGGAGGCTCCGGCGAGCACGGCCTGGGCCAACGCCGGGTAGCGGCGGCGGACTTCGGGGTGGGCGGCGAGGTCGCTGTTGGTGACGGTCGCCCCGATGCGCAGGCCGCCGTCCGCCGTGGGTTCGATGCGGTCCAGGGGGAGTTCGCGGACGTCGACGAGGCGGGCGGGGCGCTCCACGCCGCTCTTCATCAGGTCGACGAGGTTGGTGCCGCCGCCGAGGTACCGCGCGTCCGGGTCGGCGGCGAGGAGGGCGACCGCACCGGTGACGTCGTGGGCGCGCTGATAGCCAAACTCCTTCATGCGACGGTCTCCTCGGTGGCTGCCGTACGGTCCTCGGCATGGGCTTCCGCGGCGTGGGCGACGGCCTGGACGATCGAGACGTAGGCGCCGCAGCGGCACAGGTTGCCGCTCATCCGCTCGCGGATCTCGTCGGGTGTCAGTGGTGGCGGCCCCGCCTCGGGTCCGACGTCGTCGGTGGCGGCGCTCGGCCAGCCGGCGGCGTGCTCCTCGATGACGGCGATGGCCGAGCAGATCTGGCCGGGTGTGCAGTAGCCGCACTGGTAGCCGTCGAGGTCGAGGAAGGCCTGCTGGACGGGGTGCAGGCGGTCGCCCTCGGCCACGCCCTCGATGGTGGTGACCTCGCGCCCTTCGGCGGCGACCGCGAGGCTGAGGCAGGAGACGACGCGTCGCCGGTCGACCAGGACCGTACAGGCGCCGCACTGCCCCTGGTCGCAGCCCTTCTTGGTGCCGGTGAGATCGAGGCGCTCGCGCAGGGCGTCGAGCAGGGTGGTGCGGTGGTCGATGGACAGGTGGTGCTTCTCGCCGTTGATGTTCAGGGTGATCGCACTGGACGTCGACGAGGTCGCTGGGGCCATGATCAGCCTTTTCTGGTGTCAGGTGACGAGGAACCGGGCCGTCGGCCGGTGACCGGCCGCCCCGGTCGGCGGTAAGGTAGCCCTAACCGGACTGCTGTCCGCTTGCCTGGAAAACGTAACGGACAGCTGTCCGGTTAACAAGGGACGGGTTTCGGCCACGAACCCCGCGAGGAGGATCCGTGTCCCGGTCGAACAAGGACGCCCCGCTGCGCTCGGACGCGCAGCGCAACCGTGAGCGCATCCTGCGGGTGGCCATGGTCGAGCTGACGCTGCGCGCGGACGCGCCGCTGAGCGCGATCGCCAAGAAGGCGGGCGTCGGACAGGGCACGTTCTACCGCAACTTCCCGCACCGGGAGGCCCTCGTGCTGGAGGTCTACCGCTACGAGATGCAGCAGGTCGCCGAAGCGGCGTGCGAGCTGCTGGAGACCCGCCCGCCCGAGCGGGCGCTGCGCGAGTGGATGGACCGCCTCGCCCGGTTCGCCATGACCAAGGCCGGTCTGGCGGACGCGATCCGACTGGTCACCAGTGCGCCGAACGGACCGGCGAAGCCCGGCCCCACCCCGGTCATGGAGGCGGCCGGGACCCTGCTGCGCGCCTGCGAGGAGATCGGCGCCATCCGCCCCGGCGTGAGCCCGGACGACTTCTTCCTCGCCATCGCCGGCCTCTGGCAGATCGATCCGCGCGAGGACTGGGAGCCGAGGGCCGGCCGGCTCCTGGACTTCGTCATGGACGGGCTGCGCGTGGGGGCGCCCGGCCGGTGACCGGACCGCCGCCGGCCGTTGTCGGCGGGCCGTGTGATGATGCCCCGTACGGCGCTCGGACCTGGGGAGGGACCGGGCGCGGAAGCAGGGGACGGGAGCGGTGAGTTGAGCAAGGGCGGGGCGTCCATACCGGACGAGGAGTGGGAGCGTTTCCTCAAGGAGGCCGAGGCCGGAAGCCCCGGTGCGCCCGAGGAACCGTCGGCGCGGGCCCGGATGGTGACGCGGCGGATCCAGGAGGAGCCCGGCCGCCCGGAAGGCTGGCGGACCTACACGCCGGCCCGCCGCCGGAGCGGCAGGAAGTGGTACGCGCTCGGCCTGGTGGTCGCCGTCGTCCTGCTGGTCGCGGTGGCCGTCGCCCCCGGCCGGATCTTCGGCTGGTTCGACGGCGCGGACGCCTCGGACAGCAGGCCCCTCGCCGCGGAGCCGGAGCGCCCGAGCGGGCCGCCCGCCGAGGAGGCCGCCGGCCGACAGCCCACCCCTGAGTCCCCGTTCGACGGATCACCGGCCGCGCGCTGGAGCGACGGAACGGCGGGCATCCAGCTGCCCGAGGCGCGGGCGACCGGCTGGATGAGCAAGGCGGAGGTGGCACGGGCGCTCGACAGCACCCGGGACTTCCTCGCCGCGTCCAGCCTCGACCCGGCCGTACTGCGCGGCGAGCGGCCGAGCAGGGCCATGGCGCTCATCAACCCGCACCAGTCGGACGTACAGGACTTCCTCAAGAAGGCGTTCCGCTCGCCCGACCGCGAGAACGACCCCCTCCTGCTGTTCAGCCGCTTCCGGTCCGCCGATGTGCGGCCGGTCGGGGACGTGGTCAAGACCCGCGGCCGGATCACCTTCCGGGAGGGCGTGAAGGGTGCGGTGGAGGTCGCCACCGATGTCACCTACGTCTACCCGGTCGTACGCGCCTCGGGGGACGGCGACGAGGTCGCGCGCACCATCGTGCGCCGCGAGGTGGTGCTGAGCTGGGACGATCCGGCGAAGATCGTGATCGAGCCGGGGACGTTCTCCCTCGTCTCCTACAAGGTGGACACCACCAACGGCGGTTGCGACACCTACACCGGCTATCTGACCCCCGCGTTCCTCGCCGAGCGCACCACCTCCGACGGGGGCGACGGCCCCGCGGTCGACCCGTACGACCGGAGCACGTCGATGGAGGAGCGGATGAGGGGATCCGACGACGAGGGCTGCGGGACCGCCTCCCGCTCCTGACGGGGGGACGCTCCCGCACACCGCGCGGGAGCGTCCACGGGGAGCGCCGCGGAACCGGCTGTTCGCGGTGCCGCCCCCGGCGGAGCCGCGAGAGCAGCCCCCGGTGCGCCCAACCGGTCCGGCGCAGCCCCGCCCGGCCGTCGGGGAAGGGCCACCGGAACAGGGCCACCAGGCCGACGGGGTCTCCCAGCACCGAACACGAGCCGGCCGTCAGGGTCCGGCTGCCCCGGAAGGCGCGGAGCAGCGTCGTCTTGCCCGAGCCGTTGCCGCCGGCGACACGCCAGAGTTCACCCGGCAGCACCGAGAACGTCGTGGGCGCGAGCAGGGCGGTGTCGCCCGGTGCGACCGTCGCGCCGTCCGCCGCGATGGCGGGAACCACCGTCATCTCCCCCTCCGGAACCGCGGTCGCCCGGCCACCAATCCGGTGACGGCGCGGCGCCGAATACCGGGTGGAGGGCCGCGGAGCTTGCCGCTCTCTCCCCGGAGAGGCGGAACGCCATGATCACGCTGATGCTCATCGGGTTGCTGGGAGGGCTGATCACCGCGGTATCGCCCTGCATCCTGCCCGTCCTGCCGGTGGTGTTCCTGGCCGGCGGCACCGGGCGGGGCGAGGACGCCGGTACGTCGTCGGGCGGGGGTCGCGGCGGCGGTGCGGTGGGCGGTGACGGTCGGGCCGACGGAGCTGGCGGGGGCTCGGTGGCGACCGCGACCGCCCCGGCCGCTCCCGTACGCGCTTCGCGCAATCGGCGTCCGTACGCGGTGGTCGCCGGGCTCGTCGTCAGCTTCGCGTTCTTCACCCTGCTCGGCGTGACGATCATCTCGGCCCTCGGCCTGCCGCAGGACATCCTGCGCTACATCGGGCTGGGGCTGCTCGTCCTCATCGGGCTCGGCCTGATCTTCCCGCCCGTCGAGCGTGTGCTGGAGAAGCCCTTCGCCCGTATTCCGCAGCGCCAGGTCAACAAGGAGGGCAGCGCCTTCGCCCTCGGTCTGGGCCTGGGGCTGCTGTACGTGCCATGTGCCGGACCCGTCCTGGCGGCGATCACCATCGCGGGCGCCCGGGGCGAGATCAGCTCCGACATCGTGGTGCTGACCCTCTCGTTCGCCGTCGGCACCGCCGTACCCCTGCTGGTGTTCGCCCTCGCCGGGCGCAGGGTCGCCGACCGGGTCGCCGCGTTCCGCAGGCGCGCCCGGGGGCTGCGGATCGCCGCCGGCACCCTGATGATCGTTCTCGCGCTGGGGCTGGCCCTCGACGTCACGGCGGCCATCCAGCGGTCGCTGCCCGACTACACCTCCGGTGTGCAGAAGAAGATCGAGGACAGCGACGCCGCCCGGCAGCAGTTGTCCGGGCTGTACGACGATTCCAACAAGGAGCTCTCGCGGTGCGAGGACGGCGCCGACGAACTGCGCTCGTGCGGGCAGGCCCCGGCGTTCGAGGACATCGACTCCTGGTTCAACACCCCGGGCGACCGGCCCGTCGACCTCAAGAGCCTGCGCGGCAAGGTCACCCTGGTCGACTTCTGGACCTACTCCTGCATCAACTGCCAGCGCGCCGTGCCCCATCTGCGCGACTGGGAGCGCGCCTACAAGGACGCCGGGCTGCGCATCATCGGCGTCCACTCCCCCGAGTTCGCCTTCGAGAAGAAGCGGGCCAACGTCGAAGCCGGTGCGAGGAAGCTCAAGGTCACCTGGCCGGTCGCCCTCGACAACGACCTCTCCACCTGGGACAACTACCGCAACCGCTTCTGGCCCGCCAAGTATCTGATCGACGCCGACGGCACCGTCCGCTACTTCAAGTTCGGCGAAGGCCAGTACGACCGGACCGAGACGATGATCCGCGAACTGCTCCGGCAGGCGGACCCCACCGTCGTGCTGCCGGAGCCCACGGACCGCGCCATGGACGATCTGGCCGCCGACCGGACGCCCGAGACATATCTGAGCAACCTGCGCATCCGCGGGTACGTCGGAACGCCCCTGGTGGACGACGAGCCGACCGTCTACCGCTTCCCGAAGAGCGGTGCGCTGCCTCTGAACAGGCTCTCGCTGGACGGGACATGGACGGCCGGATACGAGCGGTTCACAGCGGGGCCCGAGGCCCGTCTCGCCTTCACCTACCGGGCGAAGAACGCCAACCTCGTGCTCGCCGGCACCGGAAAGGTCACCGTCCTCGTGAACGGCGAGGTGACCAGAACCGTCAGCGTGAGCGGCCCGCCGACGCTGTACCGGCTCACCGACGACCGGGACCCGCGCACCGCACGCCTCGAACTGCGCCTGGACGAAGGCCTCCAGGCCTACGTCTTCACCTTCGGGTGAGCCGGTCGGACCCCCTGTTCCGGCTCCGGCCCCGAGGCCTGCCACAGCTCGGCGAACCGGTCGAGCAGTCCGGCGGCCGCCGCGACATCGTCCGTCAGGGGCCGGTCGGCGGCCTCCGCGTCGAGCACCGAGGCCGCCAGCTCGAAGGCGCGGCCGACGGGCAGCTCCGGGTCGAGCCGCAGCTCGCGCTGGCGCAACGCCCTGACGGCCGCGACGAGTTCGCAGCCGACGACGAGCCGGAACGCCTCGCACGCCCGCAGGGTCTGCCGCGCCGCCAGGGACGCGAAGCTGGCCTGTTCCTCGACGCCCCGCGAGAGCACGGCGTGGCCGAGCGAGGCGGGGGCGGAGAAGGCCCGCAGATCGCCGAGCGCCGCCCCGGCCGCGTATTCGAGGATCATCACGCCCGAGGACGCCGGTTCGCCGTCCGCGAGGAACGGGCGCAGCCGGGTGAAGCCCGGTTCGTTCAGCGTCGAGAGGCGGGAGGTGGACAGCCGCGCCACCTGGGTCAGCGCGAGCCTGAAGTGATCGAGGGACAGAGCGAGTTGAGCGAGATAGAAGCCGCCGTGGTGGTAGGCGGCCATATCGTCCGCCGAGATCAGCGGGTTCTCGGCGGCCGCGTTGATCTCGACCGTGAGGACCTCTTCGAGCGCGTCCGCCGCGTCGTGCGCGGGCCCGTGGATCTGCGGCACACAGCGGAAGCCGTACGGGTCCTGAATCCGGCCGAGCGGCGGTGTGGGCCGGTCGGGGGCGCCCAGCAGCAGCCGCATCCGGTGCGCGACCTCGTACGAGCCGGCGTGCCGCCGCGCCTGGTGGACGGGCAGCGCGTAGGCCTCGTAGCTGCCGTCGATCGCCATCAGGGAGAGGGCCGCCACCACCTGTGTGGCCGCGATCAGGGCGCGCAGTTCCTGCAGGGCGAGGGCGGACTGGCCGAGGGTGAGGGCGTTGCTGCTGATCAGGGCGAGGGCGTCGTTGTTGTCGAGGGGCTGGGGTTCGGGGGCGGTTCCGGCGCCCTGCCAGGGGTGTTCGCCCGCCAGGGCGAGGCCCATCTGCGCGAGCGCGGCGATGTCGCCGGTGCCGACCGAGCCGAATTCGTTGACCTTCGGGTAGGCGCCGGTCTCCAGGGCCTCGCAGAGCGCGGTGACGACGGTCGGGCGCAGGCCGGCGCCACCGGCGAGGAGCTGGTTGGCGCGGACGGCGAGCATGGCGCGGACCTGACGCGCGGGGAGCTCCTCGCCGATCGCTCCGGCGTGGCTGCGCAGCAGGCGCAGGCCGTGGTCGGCGGCCGCCTCGGTGGGCACGGCCTCATTCCGGTTCGCGCCCACGCCGGTGGAGCGGCCGTAGACGCGACCCCACGAAGCGATTTCCCGGGCGGCGTTCCACGAGTCCTCCACGCGCTTCATGCCCTCGGTCGCCGGAACGGGCCTGGCGACGGATTCGGCCATGCGTACGACATCTGCGACCATCAGTCGGCGGCCGTCGAGGACGACGATCGCACTGGCGTCTTCGGCCACCCCGTCCGAGATATGAGACGACATCAGTGACAATTCCTCCTCGATCAGGCGCTTCGTCTTGCCCTACGACCACTCGTTACCAGGGATTTACGCCTGAGCGGCGACGACCTATTGACAACCTATTCAGTCACCGAGAACTCTGCATGATGATATGCAGCCGGGCAAGGGACTCCTCATGATCCAATTCGACAAGGCCCACAAGCGCTTCCCGAACGGCACGACCGCGGTGCACGACCTCACGCTCGACCTGCCGGAAGGAGGCGTGACCGTCCTCGTCGGATCTTCCGGTTGCGGCAAGACGACCACGCTTCGCATGATCAACCGGATGGTCGAGCCGACCTCCGGGACGATCAGGGTGGGCGGCAAGGACGTCCTGGAACAGGACGCCGCCGAGCTGCGCCGCTCCATCGGTTACGTCATCCAGCAGTCCGGGCTCTTCCCGCACCGGACCGTCCTGGACAACATCGCGACCGTACCGCTGCTGCTCGGCTGGGGCCGCAGAAAGGCGCGGTCGCGGGCGGCGGAGCTCCTGGAGACGGTCGGCCTCGCCGCCGACGCGGGAAAGCGCTACCCGCACCAGCTCTCCGGCGGCCAGCAGCAGCGCGTCGGCGTGGCCCGCGCGCTCGCCGCCGACCCGCCGGTCCTCCTGATGGACGAGCCCTTCGGCGCCGTCGACCCGGTGGTCCGCACCCAGCTCCAGGACGAACTGCTGCGACTCCAGAGGGAGTTGAACAAGACCATCGTCTTCGTCACGCACGACATCGACGAGGCCGTACGGCTCGGGGACCGGATAGCCGTCTTCCGTACCGGTGGCCATCTCGTCCAGTGCGCCGCCCCCGCCGAACTGCTGGCCCGTCCGGCGGACGCGTTCGTCGCGGACTTCCTCGGCGCGGAGCGCGGCCTGAAGCTGCTGTCGCTGACGACGCTCGAAGAGGTCGCCCAGAGCCCGGCCCCCGAAGGCGGCCGCTGGCAGCTCGCCCTCGACTCCGCCCGCAGGCCGCTGGCCTGGCGCGACAGCGAGAGCGACGCCGAGATACCCGTCCGGCCGCTGCGCGACACCGACTCGCTCCTCTCCGCGCTCAACGAGTCGATCGCCGCGCCGATCGGCCTGGTCGCCCGGGTCGACGCGGACGGCGTCCTCACCGGTGTGACGTCCCGCGAGGACATCCACGACCGCGCGGGCCAGGTGCACAGCGCGGCGAGCACGGTGGCCGCATGAGCGTCGACTGGTCGTGGATAGCCGACCACACCGACGATCTCACCGCCCTGACGCTCTCCCACCTCCAGGCCGCGCTGACCGCCGTACTCCTCGGCCTGCTCGTCTCGCTCCCCCTGGCCGTGCTGGCCCACCGGGTGCGCAGGCTGCGCGGGCTCCTCCTCGGTCTGTCGAACGTCCTGTTCACCATTCCGTCCATCGCCGTCTTCGTGCTCCTCCTGCCGGTCAGCGGACTCACCCGCACCACCACCGTCATCGGCCTGACGATCTACACGCTCGTCGTGCTCCTGCGGAACACCGTCGAAGGCCTGGACTCCGTCCCCACCCGGACGAAGGAAGCCGCGAAGGCGATGGGCACCCGGCCGCTGCGCACCCTGCTCACCGTCGAACTGCCCCTCGCCCTCCCCGTGATCATGGCGGGCGTACGGATCGCGACGGTGATGGCGATCTCCCTGGTCTCCGTGGCCACGTACATCGGCGACGGCGGACTCGGGCAGCTCTTCACCGACGGGTTCCAGCGCAACTTCCCCACCCCCGTCATCGTCGGCGTCGTCCTGACCCTGCTTCTCGCGCTCGTCGCGGACGCCCTGCTCGTCACCCTCCAGTACGTCCTGACGCCGTGGAACCGCCGGCAGAAGCAGGGGGCCTGACCTCATGTACGAACTCCTCAAGGGCCTCGGCTCCTGGCTGGTCAGCGGTGAGCAGTGGACCGGCTCCGACGGCATCGGGCACCGCCTCGCCGAGCACCTCCAGTACTCGCTGCTCGCCACCCTCGTCGCCGCCGCCATCGCCCTGCCGGTCGGCCTGCTCATCGGCCACACCGGGCGCGGCGCGTTCATCGCCATCAACCTGTCGAGCTTCGGGCGGGCGCTGCCCACGGTCGGTCTGGTGGTCCTGGTCTTCCTCGCCAGCGGGCTTTCGATGTGGCCGGTCTACATCGCCCTGGTGGCGCTGGCGGTCCCGTCCATCGTCACCAACACCTACGCCGGGATGACGGCGGTCGACCCCGAGGTGCGGGACGCGGCGCGCGGCCAGGGCATGCGCTGGCACCAGGTGCTCCTGCAGGTCGAACTGCCCCTCGCGCTGCCCCTGATCATGACCGGGCTGCGCCTCGCGCTCATCCAGGTCGTCGCGACGGCCACCATCGCCGCGTACGTCTCCTTCGGCGGACTCGGCCGGTACGTCTTCGACGGGCTGGCCCAGCGCGACCTCGTGCAGGTGCTCGGCGGCGCCGTGCTCGTGGCGGTCGTCGCCGTCGTCCTCGATCTCGCGCTCTCCGCACTCCAGCGCGTCCTCTTCCGCCATCGCCCCGCCACGCAGGCCCAGGCCTAGGAGCCCCCCATGAACCGCAGAACTCTCCTCGGCGGGCTCTTCGCCGCCGCGACCGTCCCCGCGCTCGCCTCCTGCAGCGGCGGCATCACCTCTCTCGACGGAGAAGGCGCCGGCGGCGGGGGCGGCGGCTCCAGCGAGGGCGGCGTCACGATCGGCACCGCCAACTTCACCGAGAACCAGGTCCTCGGATACCTCTACGCCGCGGCCCTCGAAGCGGCCGGGGTCACGACGAAGGTCCGTCCCAACCTGGGCACCCGCGAGATCCTCATCCCCGCGCTCAAGGGCGGCGACATCGATCTGCTGCCCGAGTACCAGGGCGCGCTGCTGCACTACCTCGACGCCGGGGCCACCGCCACGGAGGAGGGCACGATGCAGAACGCCCTCGCCATGCTGCTGCCGCGCGGCCTGCAGATCCTCCCGTACGGCGAGGCGGAGAACGCCGACGCGTTCGCCGTGACCAAGGAGACCGCCGAGGAGTACGGGCTGAAGTCCCTGGCCGACCTGGCGAAGCACAACGGCAAGCTCGTCATCGGCGCGGCCCCCGAGGTCAAGAAGCGCACGGTGGGCTCGGTGGGCCTCAAGGAGGTCTACGGCGTGGAGTTCAAGGAGTTCAAGTCCCTCGACTCCTCGGGCCCGCTGGTCAAGGGGGCCCTCAAGAAGGGCGATGTGGACGTGGCGAACCTCTTCACCACCGACACCGACATCGCCGCCGAGGGCTGGGTCGTCCTCACCGACCCGAAGAACCTCATCCCCGGCCAGCACGTCGTGCCGCTCATCGCCGACCGCAAGGCCGACTCGACGGTCCGCAAGGCGCTCGCCCGCCTCGGGTCCGTCCTGACGACGAAGGACCTCACCGAGCTCAACCGCCTGGTGGACAAGGACCGCAAGGACCCCGAGGACGTCGCGAACGACTGGGCGGCCGAGCACGGCATCAAGAAGTAGCCGCGCCGGTCCGGGCCGGCAACAGCAGGACCGGCGGCAGCACCATCACACCGAGAGACCAGGAGCCGAGTCATGGCAGCTGAAGACCTGGTGGAGCGCCGCTCCATCGACGTCGTCCCGGACGACGAACGGCACGGGACGGCGTTCAGTCAGTTCACCCTCTGGCTCGGCGCCAACCTCCAGATCACCGCGGTGGTCACGGGCGCGCTCGCCGTCGTCTCCGGCGGCGACGTGGTGTGGTCGGTCGTCGGCCTGCTGCTGGGCAATGTACTCGGCGGCGCCGTCATGGCCCTGCACTCCGCGCAGGGCCCGAAGCTGGGTCTGCCCCAGATGATCCAGTCCCGGGCCCAGTTCGGGGTGAAGGGCGCGGTCGTCCCGCTGCTGCTGGTCATCCTCATGTACGTGGGGTTCTTCGCGAGCGGCAGCGTGCTGGCCGGTCAGGCGACGGCTCGGCTGATGCACACGAACGACACCACCGGCATCGTCGTCTTCGCGGTCGTCACGGCCGTGATGGCGGCGGTCGGCTACCGCGTGATCCATGTCCTCGGGCGGGTGGCCAGCGTGGTCTGCGCGCTGGCCTTCGTCTATCTGGGCATCCGCCTCCTGGACCGGGTGGACCTCTCCGCGCTGCTCGGCGACGCGCACTTCGACCTGCCGATGTTCCTGCTGGCGGTGTCGCTCTCGGCGTCCTGGCAGCTCGCCTTCGGGCCGTACGTCGCGGACTACTCGCGCTATCTGCCGCGTACGACGTCGGGGCGGTCCACGTTCTGGTGGACGCTGTCGGGATCGGCCATCGGCTCGCAGTGGTCGATGACCTTCGGCGTCCTCGTGGCGGCGACCGCCGGGGAGGCGTTCCTCACGAACCAGGTCGGTTATGTGGTCGGCCTGGGCGGCGCGGGGCTGATCGCGTCGTTCCTGTACTTCGTGATCGCGCTGGGCAAGCTGACCATCAATGTGCTGAACACCTACGGCGGTTTCATGTCGATGGTGACGAGCATCAGCGGATTCCGTGGTCAGCGGACGCTGTCGCCGCGCGGCCGGGCCGTGTACATCGGGCTCATCATGGTGGCGGGAACAGCGTTGGCGCTGCTGGGCAAGGACAGCTTCCTGACCTCGTTCAAGGACTTCCTGCTGTTCCTGCTGACGTTCTTCACCCCGTGGTCCGCGATCAACCTGGTCGACTACTACCTGATCTCGCGGGAACGGTACGACATCCCCGCGCTCTCCGACCCCGGGGGCCGCTACGGCGCGTGGCGCTGGGACGCCCTCATCGTCTACGGAATCGGCGTCCTCGCCCAACTCCCGTTCCTGGTGACGCACTTCTACACCGGCCCGCTGGCGGATCCGCTGGGCGGCGCGGACGTCTCCTGGATCGTGGGCCTCGTGGTCCCGGCGGTCCTGTACTGGCTGCTGGCCCGCCGGGACACCCGGCACATTCCGGAGAAGACGCTCTACACGCTCGCTTCTCCGCACGAGAGTTGACGGATCGTCACTTTCGAGGGCTGGTCGCCGCGTAGGCGGTGACTCCGGTGGCCAGGAGCGCGGCGGCGGTCCAGGCGGCGGGTCCCGAGCCTGCCGGGGCCCGCCGCCAGCCCGCGACGCAGCCCGGGCCCGGTGGCGCGAAGAGCGTGAACCAGGGCCTGGAGAACCTGCCGCAGTTCCGGGGCGAGGGTCCGCAGGGCGTCCCCGACCTCCCCGCCGACGTCGGCGGCCGGCGCCTCGTCCTCGGCGGCCGGGGCGGTGGCGTGCTCGGCTGCGGCGGCCGGGGGTGCGGCGTGGTGGGCGGGGCCCGCGGGTTCTCACCGGGGAGTGGTCTGCGTCACACCTGCGCCCGGGCCGTCCGGCCCGGTGGCTACCGGCCGAGCAGTGCGGCGACGGCGATCAGCACCGGGACCGAGAGCAGCGTGGACAGCAGGATGGACTCCCTGGCGAACCGCTCGGCGACCCGGTAGTGCGAGGCGTACGTGAAGAGGTTCTGGGCGGCCGGGAGTGCCGCGATCACGACGACGTCCAGCAGCGCCTCGCCCCGCAGGCCGAACAGGCCCGCGCCGACGGCCCAGGCGACGATCGGCTGGGCGACCGTCTTCAGCGCGGCGGACAGGTACAGCGCGCCCCGGTCCTCCCCACGGCCCGGCCGTTCGCCGCCGTGCAGGGATATCCCGAAGGCGATGAGGACCGCGGGGACCGACATGTCGCCGATGAGGGAGAGCGGTTCGAGCAGCGGTCCCGGCGGTGTCCGGCCGGACACCGCCACCGTCACGCCGGCCAGCGATGCGATCGCCATCGGGTTGCGCAGCGGGGTGGTCAGCCGCCGCAGGACCGACACCCGTTCGCCGGGGCGGCCGAGGTCGAGGACGGTCAGGGCCAGCGGGGTAACCAGGATCTGCTGGAGGAGCAGGACGGGGGCGACGAGCGAGGCGTCGCCCAGGACGTACACGGCGATGGGGATGCCCAGATTCCCGGCGTTGACGTAACTGGAGCACAGGGCGCCGATCGTGACCCGTCCGGCATCCCAGCGCAGGAACAGCCCGGCCACCACGGCGAAGACTCCGGCCGTGGCGGCCACGGCTATCGCGGTGACCAGCAGACGTGTCGACAGGACGACGGACAGGTCCGCGCCCGCGAGCATCGTGAAGAGCAGGGCCGGGGTCGCGACGTTGAAGGCCAACCGGGTCAGCACGGCACGGCCGTCCTGCCCCAGACAGCCGCGGCGCCCCAGGACGTAGCCGACGGCGATCACGGTGGCGATCACCGTGAATCCGGTGAGGACTCCCTGCATGGCTTCCTTGCGGGTGGATCAGGTGCGACGGCCGACCGGCCGGGCGGAACGCCTGGTCAGGTGCGGGCACAGCGTCTCAGACGGGTGGTCGCGTCCTTGAGGCGGGGGCGCCGCACCCCGGTCGATCGGGGCGCACTCCCCCTTCCCAACCGGTCGGGTGAGCGTCCTTTTCCACCCGGTCGGGTGAGCGTCATCGCCGTCCGCGAGCCGTCCGACGGCCCGCGCCATCGGCCCCGGTCGCAGGGGAGATCCCCGCAAGCCCCACCCTCACGGTCGAATCATCCCGATATGCCCGATCTCGTGAAACGTCTTAGCCTGCTGACACCTGCTCGGATAGTCGACAGCCGGCGCCGTCGGCGGAGGGCGAGCTTCCATGGCTGAGCTACGTAAGAAGTCCGGACTGATCGGCGAGATGTCCGCCGAGTTCGCGGGCACGATGATCCTCATCCTGTTCGGATGCGGTGTCGTGGCCCAGGTGGCGGCGGGCGGAGCCCTGACCGATCCGCCCGGCGGACTCGGGGACCACGACAGCATCGCCTGGGCGTGGGGGCTGGGCGTCACGCTCGGCGTCTATGTGGCGGCGCGGTTGAGCGGGGCGCATCTCAATCCCGCGGTGACCGTCGCGCTGGCCACGTTCAAGGGGTTCCCGTGGAGCAAGGTGGCTCCCTACGCGCTGGCGCAGACGGCCGGTGCGTTCGTGGCCGCGCTCCTCGTGCGCTGGAACTACAGCGAGGCGCTGGCGAAGGCCGACCCCGGGCACACCATCAAGACGCAAGGGGTGTTCTCCACCCTGCCGGCCAACGGCAACCCGGCTCTGCCGGTCCACGAGTGGGGCGCGTTCCGCGACCAGATCATCGGCACCGCCATCCTGCTGCTGCTGATCATGGCCATCACGGACATGCTGAACACCCCGCCCGGCTCGAACCTGGGCCCGTTCATCATCGGCCTGGTCGTGGTCGCGATCGGCATGGCCTGGGGCACCAACGCGGGGTACGCGATCAACCCGGCCCGTGACTTCGGGCCCCGGCTGGCGAGCTTCCTCACCGGTTACGGCGGGGCGTGGCGGGACCAGTACGGGAATCTCTACTTCTGGGTGCCCATCCTCGGACCGCTGATCGGCGGCCTGCTGGGCGCGGGCTTCTACAAGGCCTTCGTCGGACGCTTCCTGCCGTCCGCCGTGCCCGAACCGCCGGGACGTATCCCGGCGCCCAAGGACTGACGACACCGGCCGGAGAGGCGACACATCATGGCGGACTTCATCGGCGCGGTGGACCAGGGGACCACCAGCACCCGATTCATGATCTTCGATCACGGCGGCAACGAGGTCGCCAAGCACCAGCTGGAGCACGAGCAGATCCTGCCCCGCTCCGGCTGGGTGGAGCACGATCCCGTGGAGATCTGGGAACGCACCAACTCGGTGATGCAGAACGCGCTGCGGCACGGCGGTCTCTCGCCGTCCGACCTGGTGGCCATCGGGATCACCAACCAGCGCGAGACCACGGTGGTCTGGGACCCGCGCAACGGGCGGCCCTACTACAACGCCATCGTGTGGCAGGACACCCGTACGGACTCCATCGCGGCGAACCTCGAACGCTCGGGGCAGGGCGAGGTGATCCGCCGCAAGGCCGGGCTGCCGCCGGCGACGTACTTCTCCGGCGGCAAGATCCAGTGGATCCTGGAGAACGTCGACGGCGTCCGGGAAGCGGCGGAGGCCGGTCACGCGATCTTCGGCAACACGGACGCCTGGGTCCTGTGGAACCTGACCGGTGGCCCGAACGGCGGTATCCACGCCACCGACGTCACCAACGCGAGCCGCACCATGCTGATGAACCTGGAGACCCTCGACTGGGACGAGGAACTCCTGGGCTTCTTCGGCATCCCCCGCGCGATGCTGCCGAAGATCAACCCTTCTTCGGACGCGGAGGCCTACGGCTCCACGCGCACCTCCCGGCCGCTGAGCGCCGCCATTCCGATCGGCGGTGTCCTGGGCGACCAGCAGGCGGCCACCGTCGGCCAGGTCTGCTTCGAGCCCGGCGAGGCCAAGAACACCTACGGGACCGGCAACTTCCTGGTGCTCAACACCGGCACCGAGCTGGTCCGCTCGCAGCACGGCCTTCTCACCACGGTGGCCTACCAGTTCGGCGACAGCCCGGTGGTCTACGCGCTGGAGGGCTCCATCGCCGTCACCGGATCAGCGGTGCAGTGGCTGCGCGACCAGATGAAGATCATCAAGTCCGCGCCGGAGAGCGAGGAGCTGGCCCGGAGCGTCGAGGACAACGGCGGTGTGTACTTCGTCCCCGCGTTCTCCGGCCTGTTCGCGCCGTACTGGCGGTCCGACGCCCGCGGCGCGATCGTCGGCCTGGCCCGGTACAACGACAACGCCCATCTGGCGAGGGCCACGCTGGAGGCCATCTGCTACCAGAGCCGCGATGTGGTCGAGGCCATGGAACAGGACTCCGGGGTCCATCTCGACGTGCTCAAGGTCGACGGCGGTGTCACCGCCAACGACCTCTGCATGCAGATCCAGTCCGACATCCTCGGCGTCGAGGTCAGCCGGCCCGTCGTCGCCGAGACCACCGCTCTCGGCGCCGCCTACGCGGCGGGGCTCGCCACCGGGTTCTGGCAGAACACCGACGAACTGCGCACCCAGTGGCACGAGTCGAAGCGCTGGTCGCCCCAGTGGTCCGAGAAGAAGCGCGCGGACGGCTACGCGGGATGGAAGAGGGCGGTGGAGCGCACCCTGGACTGGGTGAAGGTCCCCTGATGGCCCGGGTGCTGATCTCCTGACCCGGGTGAAGGTCTCCTGACCCGGGTGGTGGCCCCGCTCCTCCGGGCCCTGGCGCCCCTGCCTCCGCCGACGTGCGGAGGCGGGGGCGTCCTCCGTGCGGGGGCGCGGGGGCAGGGGCGTCCTCGCATAGGTTGGGCCGTTGCATCCGACGCACCGCGACGAGGACCGCCATGCCCAGCAGCACCAGGATCCGCCTGATAGAGCCCGCCGACGCCGCCCCGATCGCCGCTCACCGGGTGCGGGACGTCGAGGCCTTCCGGCGGTGGGAACCGGCCCAGCCGGCCGACTACTTCACCCCGGAGGGCCAGGCCGAGCGGATCGAGGGCCTGTTGGCCGGTCACCGGGCCGGCACGGTCTGGCCCGGCGTGGTGCTCGCCGGCGACCGGGTGATCGGTCAGGTGACCGTCGGCGGCATCCTGCCGCAGCCGCATCTGCGCCGCGGCTCGGTCGGCTACTGGATCGCCTCCGTCGCGCAGAACCAGGGGCACGCCGGGAACGCCGTCGGGCTCGTGCTCCGGGTGATGACGGACGAGCTCGGCCTGCACCGCGCCGAGGCCTCCACCAACCTGGAGAATCTGCCCTCCCAACGGGTGCTGCGCCGCAACGGGTTCACCCCGTACGGCGTCGCGCACTCCGCGATCCTGCTCGACGGGGCCTGGCGGGACGGGCTGCTGTGGGAGCGGATCCTCGGCGACTGAGCCGGTCCGCCGGGTTCACGTACTCCACCCCAGATCCCTAGAAGCCCCGGCGGGACTCGCGTACCAGCAGCACCAGCAGATACGCCCCGCCGACGCACACGGTGACCGCGCCGGTCGGCAGCACCACGCCCGGAATCGCGTGCTGCGCCGCGATGTCCGCGCCGAGCAGCAGGAGCGCCCCGACGAGCGCCGAACCGGCGAGGTCGACGGAGGTTCCGCGCCCGGTGAGACGGCGGGCGATCTGCGGCGCCGCCAGGGCTACGAAGACGATCGGGCCCGCGGCGGCCGTCACCGCCGCGGTCGCGGCCACGCCGAGAACGACCAGCAGCAGCTTCGTACGCTCGACGCGTACGCCCAGCATCGCCGCCGTTTCGTCGCCCAGTTCGAGCCAGCGCATCCGGCGCTGTGCCACCGGGGCCACCAGGGCGACCACGGCGATCAGGCCGGAGGACATCAGCACGGCGGGCCAGCCGATGGCGCTGAGCGAACCGGCGCCCCACACCGCGGCCCTCAGCGCGGTGTCCACGTCGGCCTTCACCGAGAACCAGGTGTTGACCGAGGACAGCAGCGCGCCGACCGCGATGCCCACGATGATGAGCCGGAAGCCGCGCACACCCCGCCGGAACGCCAGCAGATACACGGCGAAGGCGGTGACGAGCCCGCCGGCGAGCGCGCCCGCCGCGAGCGCCGAGTAACTGCTCGCGCCCGCGAGCAGGGTGAGGACGACACCGGTGTAGGAGCCGGTGGTGAAGCCGATGACGTCGGGGCTGCCGAGCGGGTTGCGGGTCAGGGACTGGAAGATCGCGCCGCCCATGGCGAGGGCCGCGCCGAACAGTACGGCGGCGACGATGCGCGGCGCCCGCCACTCCAGGACGACGGTGCGGACGCTGTTCCTGGCGGTGCCGGTCATGACCGCGCTCAGGTCGCCGAGGCTCAGCGGGTAGCTGCCGAGCGTGAAGGCCCACAGTGCCAGTGCGATCAGCGCGAGCGACAGCAGCCCGCACACCAGGACCGAGCGGCGCGTCGCCCTGAGGCTCAGGGACCCCGCCCTGAGGACGAATGCCCCGCTCACAGCTCCTTCACCCGGCTTCCGCGCACCAGCATGATCAGTACGGGCGCGCCGATGAGCGGCATCATCACACCGACCTGTAGTTCGGAGGGGATCACGATCAGCCGGCCGAGGACGTCGGCGATCAGCACGATCACCGGGGCGAGGACGGCGGAGTAGACGAGGATCCAGCGCCAGTCGGGCCCGGTGATCCAGCGCACGGCGTGCGGCACCATGAGACCGACGAACATCAGCGGTCCCGCCGCGGCCGTCGCCGCCCCGCACAGCAGGGCCACCGCGATCACCACACCGCACCGGACCGCGCCGACCCGCAGCCCGACGGCCCGCCCCGCGTCGTCGCCGAGGGCGATCGCGTTGAGCGGGCGCGCGCAGAGGGCGGCGGCCAGCAGCCCGGCCAGGACGAAGGGCAGGATGTCACCGGCGGTGCCCGTCGGGCGGTCGGTGATGGTGCCCGCTCCCCAGAACCGCATCCGGTCGAAGGTCTCCGTGTCGATCAGGGCGAGGGTCTGGGAGATGCCGACCAGGACCGCCGTGAAGGCGACCCCGACGAGGGTGAGGCGCAGCGGTGTGGGTCCGCCCCGGCCGCCGCTCGCGGCGAGGTAGACGAACGCCGCTCCGACGACGGCGCCGACGAGGGCGAAGGGCAGGTACTGCTCGATGCGGGTGACGCCGAAGACGGCCACGCCCAGGGTGACGGCGAAGCCGGCGCCCGCGTTGACGCCGAGGACTCCCGGGTCGGCGAGCGGATTGCGGGTGAGCGCCTGCATGAGCGCTCCCGCCACGCCCAGGGACATGGCGACGACGATGCCGAGCAGCGTACGGTCCACGCGGGCGCCGCTGATCGTGGCGTGCGAGGCGGAACCGTCGGGGGCGGTCAGCGCCTGCCACACCACGTCCGGCGGGAGCAGCGCCGAGCCGATCGCGACGCTGAGCAGCACCGCCACGAGGAGCGCGCCGAGGGCGACGCCCAGGCCGATGAGCCGGCGCGTCCTGCGACGCGCCGACCGCGACGGTGCGGTCGGTGGTGGCGCGGTCGTCGTCGCGAGCGCCTGTGCCATCTGTTCTCCCTGAGCAACCCGCCACCCGGACAGGCCGAAGTGCCGTGCGTGATCGACGTACATGAACTGCTTGAGCTGCTTGAACCGCTTCGGCCTGCTGCGTGAGCGGCCGGCTCCCCCGGGTTCAGTGGCCGCCGAGCGCCACCACCGCGTCCTTGGTGAGCGCGCTCACCGGCACCCCGGACTCCCGGCTCAGCGCGCGCAGCAGCCCGGCCCGGGTGGCGTAGCCGGCCGCCCTGGCCGCCGCCGTCAGCTCACCTCCGCCGCGGAGGTGTTCGACGGCGGCGTTCATCCTGGCCCGGTTGCGCCACCGTGTGAAGGGCAGTCCGGTCTCGTCGAGGAAGACGCGCTGCACCTGGCGGGGGCTCATCCGGTGCTGTTCGGCGAGCCGCTCCAGGGTCGTCGAGGGGGCGCGCAACGCCTCGCGGGCGAGGGCGCGTACCGCCGGATGGACGGGCAGGACGACCGGGAAGTACTGCCGGGAGATGCCTCTCAGCACGCGCCCGAGCGCCTGCCGGAACGGCTCGACCTGCTCGGGTGTGGTGGGTGCGGCGCCGAGTGCGGTGGTCATGACCTCGGTGAGCGCGGGCACCGACCCGAGCGGCTGCACACGGCGTCGTGGCTGGTCAGCGGGGTCGAGGAAGGGGCCGAGCGCCATGCCGCCCGGCTCGATCCGCAGGGCGTGCGGCACGCGTGGGGCGAGCCAGACGGCCTCGTGGCGCCCGAGCCGCCACTCCTCGCCGTCGGCGGTCAGGCGGGCGTTGCCCGTCACCACGTAGACGAGATGGGGCTCGTCGTGCGCGTGCGTGTCGTGTCCCAGAAAGCGGATGGCGTTCTCGGCGACCACCGTGCCGAGGGATGTCGTCGGCAAGCGTGCCTCCCGTTGTGCGATACGTCGTGTCCGTCACCGACGATGTCGTACTCGGATCGACGCAGCGGAACCAGCGAGGTTAGCCTCACCTTACCAACAGCTCGAACGTTCGAGCCTACCCAGCCACATGAGGTCCCATGTTTGCTCCTGCCCGTCTTCTCGCCGTCGCGGCCGTCGCCGCGCTGGCCCTCACCGGCTGCTCGGCCTCCGACCCGTCGGACGACGGGGGCAAGGCGTCCGCCGCGCAGACCCGTACCGTCACCACCGACTACGGCAAGGTGAAGGTGCCGACCGAGCCCAAGCGGGTGGTCGTGCTGAACCACGCGCTGGCCGGTTATCTGTACGACCTCGACGTGCCGGTACAGGCCACGATTCCCGAGGACGCCGACGGCAAGGGCGAGTTCTCCCCGTACTGGGAGAAGGAGGCGAAGGAGGACGGCACGACGTTCCTGCCGTGGAGCGTCGACGGCTTCGACCTCGAGGCGATCCTCGCCCTCGACCCCGACCTCATCGTCGGCGGCGGCATCGGCTTCCCGCTGTTCCAGGCGGAGAAGGTGTACGACGACCTGTCCGACATCGCTCCCACCGTGCTCGTCGGCAAGAAGCTCGGCGACTGGCGGGCCCAGTTCTCCTTCCTCGCGGACGACGTGTTCGGCAAGGCCGACGTCTACAAGGAGCACGTGGCCGCCTACGACAAGCGGATCGCCGAGGTGAAGAAGGCGATCAAGCCGCCGGCCGGGCCCGTTTCCTTCCTCACGCTCACCGGCGACGGCACCGCCTTTGGTCTGGTGGAGAGCGTGGGCCTGCCCACCGAGCTGAAGAAGGTCGGCATCGAGCCGGCGCCGATCTTCGCCGACGGCGGTTTCAAGGTGTACGGGCAGGGCGGCGACATGTTCGAGCTGTCCACCGAGAAGGTGGGTCAGACCATCACCCAGCCGTCCGTGTTCGTCATGGGCTTCAACGCCGACACCACCGACGTCGCCACCCTGAAGAAGAACCCGGTCTACGGCGCGCTGCCCGCCTTCAAGGCGAACCAGGCCTACGACCTCCCGCACTGGGTGCTGCGCGGCGACTACGACGAGTCGATGGCCCTGCTCGACATCATCGAGAAGAAGTTCTCCTGATGGCGGCTCAGCGCGCCTACACGACGCACCCGCTCGTGCTGCGCCGGGTCACCGTGCGCCGCGTCGAGGAGGTGACCTCCCGGATGCGGCGGGTGGTCCTGGGCGGCGAGGACCTCGCGGCGTTCACCCGCGACGGGATCGACCATCCGGCCTTCGCCGCGCCCGGGTTCGACGACCACATCAAGCTGATCCTGGCCGCCGACGGGAACGTCCGGGCGGCGCTCCCGGCCCAGTTGCCGCACGGCATCGAGTGGACTCCGGCCGAACACCGGGTGACCCGCGACTACACGCCCCGGCGGGTGGACCTCCGTACGGGAGAGCTCCACCTCGATTTCGTGGTGCACGGCGAAGGGCCCGCGGAAGCATGGTCCGCTTCGGCGCGGGAGGGTGACGAGCTGTGGTTCGTCGGGCCCAAGTCGTCGCTCCGGCTGCCGGAACGGCTGGACTGGATCTTCCTCGTCGGGGACGAGACGGCGCTGCCCGCGATCGGCCGCTTCCTCGACGAGCGTCCGCTCGACGCCACCGCGCATGTGCTGGTGACCGTCTCGGACGACTCGGCACGCCAGGAACTGGCGCTGCGCGACGGCGACACGATCACCTGGGTCCTCGCGGAGCCGGGCGACGCGGCGGCCCTGGACGCCGCCGTCCGCGCGCTGCCGGTGCCCGCGGGTGAGGGCTATGCCTGGGCGGCGGCGGAGAGCCGGGCGCTGCTTCCGGTACGCCGGTATCTCCAGCGGGAGCGGAAGCTCCCCAAGGACCGGGTGAACATCACGGGTTACTGGCACCGCGAGGACGCCACCGCACCGGAGACGGGGAGCGCGGCCGAGGCGGGCGTGGCCGCACAGAGCCCCGCCGAGATCCCGTCGCCGCTGCCGTGGCTGGTCGCCCGGGCCGCGTTGCAGCTGGGCGTCGTCGACGCGGTGGCCGACGCGCCGGGGCTCTCCGCCGGGGCGCTCGCGGCCCGCCTGGGCGTGGCCGGGCCGGGCATCGACGTCCTGCTTCCGCTGCTCGCCGCGTACGGCGTGGTCGTCGGCGGCGACGAGGAGCTGCGCCTCGGTCCGGCGGGCGAGGAACTCCTGGAGGACCACGAGCGCGAGGAGTACACCGGCCACGAGGCCGAACTGCTGCTCGCCCTCGCCCACCTCGCTCCCGCACTCCGAAACGGCACATCGCCCTGGCGGCTCGCCTCGGGCGCCACCCTGCACGACACGGTGACGCACGACGCGGAGCGTTACGGCGAACTGGTCGAGGAATGCGAGCAGTTGGTCTTCCTGCTGAACGGTCTGACGGCCGACGCCCTCTGGGCGGACGTCGAAAGCTGCCTGCTGACCGGTCCTGGCAGCGCCTCGGTGGTCGCCGCCCTCGACGACGCCGGACGGCGGCCGAGCCTGCGGATCGCGGAGGAGGCCACGGCGGCCGAGGTCCTGCGCGGGCACATCACGGCGCCGGACCGGATCGACTGGACGGCCGGTCCCGCCGATGTCGCCGTCGCCGCGAAGGCGCTCGCCCACCGCACCGACGAGGAGGCCGTACAGCTCCTCACTCGGCTGGCCGGCTGGACCCGGACGGCGGTCCTCGTCGAGGCCTCCCGCCCCGACGGCCTCAGCCCGCACGCGGCCGAGGCGGCCCTGCACGCCTACACCGCGACCGGCAGCCCGCTGCGCGACTCCGCCGCCGTCGCCGCCCTCGCGAGGCGGTCGGGCTGGGACGTCGAGCGGACCGTCGCGCTCGGCTGGGGCACGGAAGCCACGGTCCTGCGCCGCAGCTGACGCCCGCCCCCACAGGGGAGGGGCGGGCGGGAGGCCGCCGGGGTCAGTCCGACCTCGGCGGCCTCCGCGCGTCGAAGGCGAAGAGGGTGTTCTTGGCGGCGGCCACGAACACCGCGCGCCCCGCGACGGTCACCCGGGGGCTCGCGTCCTGTTCGCCGGTCAGACCGTCGGCCTGCGGATCCGTGCTCCACAGCGGGGCGCCGTCCTCCCGCGACAGCGCGACCACCCGGCCGGTGGCCGAGCTGAAGTACACCGCGTCGCCTCCCGTCGCCGGGCCCGACGCGCCCTCCACGCCGGTCTGCCGCGACCACTTCCGGTCTCCGGTCGCGGAGTCGAACGCCGTCACACGACCGGTCTGCCCACTCACGTAGACGGTGCCGTCCGCCATGCCGGCCGTGCCCGCGTACACCTGGCCGAACCGGGAGTAGGTGACCTTCCGCGAGGCCGGGTCGACCCGCGCCACCCCGTCGTACCCGGCCTGCGTCACTCCCTCGTAGCGCTTCGAGAGGAGGACGAGCCTGCCGTCGGCGGCGCCCACCGGCACGACGGGGCCGTTGACCGCGACGGGCTCGCCGAGTGTCCCGGAGGCGAGGTCGAGCGTGGCCAGGGTGGGACGGCGCACATGTACGGCGTCCACCTCCGCGTCCGTCGCGCACATGGCGAGGAGCCGGGGGCCCGCCGGGACGGGGGCGCACTGGGTGCCGCCGGGGAACGGCGTCGTCCAGGCGACCTCGCCGCTGTGGGCGTCCCGGGCCTCGAAGCGGGAGTTGGAGGCGTCGACCGTCACCACGGCGGAGCCGGTCACGACGGCGTCCATGGACCGGCCCGTGACGGCCGTCGACTGGGCGCCGGACGGCACGGACCACAGCTCGCGGCCGCTGTCCGCGTCGAGGGCGACCACCTCGCTGCGGGGGTCCTGCGGGGCGTCCTGGGCGGCGAAGCGGTAGCCGAGGACGGTGTCGTCGGTGGCGCCCACCAGGTGCATGCCCTGGACGGGTACGCCCGGGCTCTCGGCCGTCCACACCCGCGATCCGTCCCGGACGCTGATCCGGGTCGCGACCACACCGCCGCCCCCGCAGAACAGCGCGTCGTCCCGCGCGACGCACCGCAGCTCGTCGGGAATGTCCTCGCGGCCACCCGGCACGGTTGTGCGCCACGGCTCGAAGCCCTTCGGAAGCGCGCCGGCCGGTGACGCCGCGGCGCTGCGGCGCGTGTCCCCGTCGCCGGGGTCCGTCCCGCCGCCGGTCGCCCCGAAGCCGCCCGTCGTCAGCGCGGCCACTCCCCCGCCGATCGCGGCCACCGCGACCGCCGCCGCGAGCACGGGCCGCCAACGGCGGCGCAGCCGGCCGCCGATCGCGGTGCCGGTGCTTCCCGTGCCGGAACCGGCCGGGGCGGTCCGCTCCCGGTCGGCCCCGGTCGCGAGGTGGTGCTGCGTGACCATGTCGCGGGTGCGCCCGGCGACCGGCCCGCCGGGGCCGGCCCCGCCGAGGTCGGTCGGCAGGTCCCGCAGCAGCACGAGGAGTTCGTCCACCGAGGGCCGGCCCTCGGGCTCCTTGTCCAGGCAGGGCTCGACGACCGCGCGCAGGGCCGTCGGCACGGCGCCCAACGACGGCTCCTCGTGCACGACCTGGTAGGCCGTTATGTAGGGGCTGTCCGCGTCGAAGGGCCCGTGGCCGGTCGCCGCGTACACCAGGAGCGTCCCGAGCGAGAAGACATCGGACTGCGGCCCCACGCCGCGCGGCGCCTGCAGTTGTTCGGGCGACATGAAGGGCGGGGTGCCGATGACCCGTCCGGTCATCGTGAGTGTCTGCTGGTCCACGGCGCGGGAGATGCCGAAGTCGATGACGCGTGGGCCCTCGGGCGAGAGCACGACGTTGGAGGGCTTCAGATCGCGGTGGACGACTCCCACCCGGTGGATGTCGCGCAGCGCCTCCGCCAGCCCGATGGCGAGCCTCCTGAGCTCCGCCCCGTTCAGCGGGCCCTGTTCGGTGATGCGCTGGGCGAGCGTGGGCCCTTCGATGTAGGTCGTCGCCATCCACGGCTGATCGGCCTCGGGAGCGGCGTCGACCACGGCGGCGGTGAAGGCTCCGCTCACCCGGCGCGCGGCCGCCACCTCCTGCCGGAAGCGGATGCGGAACTCGTCGTCCCCGGCGAACTGCTGGTGGATCAGCTTGATCGCGACGGGCCGCCCCGAACTCGTACGGGCCAGGAAGACCGTGCCCATGCCACCCGAACCGAGCCGGTCCTCCAGCGGATAACCGCCGATCTCGGCTGGATCACCTCCGCGCAGCGACACTCTTCCCGACCTCCCGTCCCCCGTGCGTCCCAGCCGCCACGGGCCTGCTCATCCGTCCTGCACACAAACTAGCCGCAGGGCGGTGAGGCCGAGCGAAGCGGGTACCGGACCGCCCGGTGCCGCCGGGCCGGGATCCGCCATGGCCGCGTGCTCCCGTATGTCACTCCGGATCGTCCCGGATGCCGTGCCCGGCGCCTCCCCCTCTACCGTGTCGACGGCGCCCGCCAGACCGACCCGTCCGGAGCCCGGGGAGCAGCGATGCCGACGACTGTCACCTTCCTCAGCGACGACCGCCCCACCGCCACCGCGCTGCGGCATCAGGAGCGCCAGGTGCTGTCCGCGGTCGGCTGCGGCCTCGGGGACGAGGAGATCGCGGCCGCCCTCGCCGTTCCCGAGGACACGGTGGCCGAGCTTCTCGCGCGGATCCTGGCGAAGCTGGGGCTGCGCGACCGGGCGGCGGCCATCGTCCACGCCTTCGACTGCGGTCTGGTCGCCCCCGGGCACGGCCCCCGCCCGCGGCCGGCGCGACCGGCCTCCCGGACCGTCGCGGTACCGGTGGGCATACCGGCGCCGCCGTTACGGGTCTCCCTGCTGGGGCCGCTGGAGGTCCGGCGGGAGGGCCGCCTTCTGAACCTGGGGCATCAACGCCAGCAGACCGTCCTGGCGGTCCTGGCGCTGAGCCCGGGGCGGCCGAGCAGCCGGCGGGAGCTGCTCGACGACGTCTGGGGGATGGAGCAGCCGGCCGCGAACGTGGTGCCCGTATACGTCTACCGGCTGCGCAAAGCCCTGGGCGACGGGGGCCGCCCGGTCCCGGTCATCGAGCACGGCCCCCGGGGCTACCGGCTGGCCCCGGGCGCCGTCGCTGTGGACGTGGCGCATGTGGAGGAGCTGGTCACCGGCATCGGGGACGCCGAACGGGCGGACGATCCGGCGGAGGCGGTCCGGCTCTGTTCCCGGGTGCTGGAGCTGTTCCGCGGGGAGCCCCTGGCGGGGCTGCCGGGGCCGCTCGCCGAGCTGGAGCGGCTGCGGCTCACCGAGCGCAGGATCGCCGTGGTGCGGCGGAAGGCGGAGTGGCAGCTGCGTCTCGGCCGGGATGCCGAGGCGATCGCCGAGCTGTTCGCCCTGTCGGCGGAGCACCCCCTGAACGAGCCGTTGGCCGCGATGCTGATGCGGGCGCTGCACCGGGACGGGCGCCGGGCCGAGGCCCTGACGGTGTTCGAGCGCGCCCGCCGCGGCCTCGCTGACGACCTCGGGGTTCCTCCGAGCGGGGTGCTGCGGCGGGCGCGTCGGATGATTCTGAGCGGTGAGGAGGCCGGACCGGGCCTCAGCCCCGCCTGACCTCCGCCGGACCGGGCATCAGCCCCGCCTGACCTCCGCGGCGGCGAACTCGCCTTCCAGCCGGGGAATCAGATCCCGGAGGTCCTGTTCCCAGCAGTAGCCGTTGTGGCCGCCGTTGCACTGGCCGCCCCAGCCGGCCCCGTCGCCGTAGTTGACGTAGTAGTAGGACATGCCCAGGGCGTCCATGGCGGCCTTGACGTTCTTGGCCGCGCCCGCCACCCAGAACTCGGGATCGGTGACCTCGCCCCTCCCGTCGCCGGTGTAGATGGAGACCCGCACTCCGGCGTCGGCCAGCCTGTCCATGTGCTGGGAGGGGTCGACCTCGTTGAACCGCCAGTCGGCGTTGAACACCGGGTAGGGCGAGCCGAAGGCGGCGTCGCTGTCCACGGCGGGTTTGTACGGGGAGTCGTTCGGGTCGCAACTCCCGGACGCCAGGGCGCAGATGACGCCCTGCCCGTCGATGAGGGAGGCGACGACGGCCAGCCGCAGGCCCATGGACCTGACCGAGAGGTCGATGTCGCCGGAGAGGGAGGCGGTGTGGCTGAACAGGTCGGGGCGGACCTGGGCGTAGTGGAAGGCGCCGAAGCCGCCCATGGAGACGCCCGCGACGGCCCTGGCCTTCTTGGTGGCGATGGTCCGCAGGTTCGCGTCGATGAACGGGATCACCTGGTCCAGGTGGAAGTTCTGCCAGTTCTGCGCTCCGGCCGCGGTCTTCTGGTTGAGCCAATTGGCGTACCAGCCCCGGGCGCCGCCGTCCGGGATGACGGTGATCATCTCGTCCGACATCGAGAGCGCCGGGTAGTTCTGCTGGATCGGGTCGTCGGGAGAGCCGTGCAGGAAGTACAGGACCGGGTAGCGGCGGTCCGGGGCGTCGTAGTAGCCGCTGGGCAGAATGATCTTGATGTGCTGCTCGCCCGCGACCTCGGGTGTGGTCACGGTGAGGTAGAAGTTCGTGGCGCTTCCGACCGGCGCGCCGACCTGGGTCAGGCCGAAGCCGTCGGGTATCGGCGGCGGCGTGCCGGGGTCGGCGGCGCGTACCGCCCCCGCCGGTGCGACCACGGCCACCGCCGCGACCGCCCAGGCCACCGCGAGCCGCCACCAGAGTGCTGTTCTTCGTACGGTGCTCGTCACTGTGTTCCCCTCGTGAGGCTGTCGAAATGCTCAGTTCAGAACCGTGGTCCGCAATTGCGGTGAGGCCGCGATCTGTTCCTCCGTGAACCGCTCGGTCACCCACTCGCCGGCCGAGAACAGCTTGGTCTGGTCGGCGTGGTGCGGCGAGTTCGGGTTGGCCGACTGGGAGTAGGCCATGACGGAGAGCGCCTGCGGCGGGCCGGTGGCGGTGAAGCGCACCTGCTGGATGAAGCTGGAGCCGAAGACGATGTCAAGTTCTCCGTCGACCTGGCCGGGGGTGATCACGTTCAGCACGCCGAGCTGGCCGAGCGAGCCGTGGATCGGGATCCGCTCACCGCCTCGGGTGACCTTCTGGATGTCCGACAGCGGCGCGTTCAGCGGAATGTTCGCCTTGCGCAGCGCGAGGACGGCCCGGCCGAAGGCGTCACGTACGGCGGAGCTTCCGGAGTCCAGCGAATTGGGCGTGTGCACCGGGTCCTTGGGGTCGAAGGGGACCCGCCACGGCAGTTTCTCCACCCCCTGCCCGTTGAGCAGGAAGGCCCAGTAGTTGGCGAAGAGCCAGGAACCCCGGCTGTCCGTCGTGTAGTCGTGGCTCTTCCAGGCGGCCAGGACCGGGCACGCCTCTCGCACATCGACCAGGTTGCCGTCGACCAGGATGTGCCCGAAAGGCACGTTCTGACACATCGTCACCGTGGCATCGAGGGCCAGGTCGGCGGCTCTGCTGTTGTCGGCGAACAACAACTTCCCCATGGTTTCGGGCGTGAAGCCCTTGCCGGGGAGGCCGTCGGTGCCGGCGATCCGCTTCTGCGCGGTCAGAATGAGCTCCTGGGTGCGCAGCGACCGGGGCGCGGCGGTGTCGCCCATCACCCGGGGGAAGGCGAGCGGTTGCGCGGGGTTGGCCAGCCAGGGGCTGTCGTTGGCGTTGCCCACGAAGTCGCTGCGGATCAGGCGCGGTTGCTTGTGCGGGTCCAGCAGTCCCGGCGCGGCCGCGTTCGGGTCGTCGGGCCAGTCGCAGGCGCTGCGTTTGCCGTCGAGTATGGAGATCGGCGGCACGTTCGGCAGCCGGAGCGACTGGTCGAACAGCAGTCGGCCGGTGGCGGTGAGGCAGGATTCCGCGTGCTGGTCGGTGATGTTCGGGGTGGCCTGGATGTCCGCGTACAGCGCGTTGCCCGCGCGGTCGGAGGCGACGGTGTTGAAGAAGGGGACGCCCTGGGTGGTCTCCAGGATGTTCACGACGTCATGGACGTCCTTGGCCTGGTCGAGGCGGAACCAGCTGTTCAGCGCCCGCAGGTTGTGCAGGTTCACATCGCGGACCGCGTGCGCGCTGACCACCCAGGGCAGCGGGATGCCCTGCATCGATGTGGTGACGGGCCCGTAGCGGGTGGACCACAGCGTCCTGCCGACCTTGGCGAGGGAGCCGTCCGGCTTCAGCACGTCGACCTCGACCCGCTGCGAGGCCATCTGCTCCCAGGCGCCGTCCACCAGGTACTTGGTGGGGTTGAGCGGATCCACCTGTACGTCGAACAGTCCGAACGGGGCCACCGTGGCGACCGTATGGCTCCAGGCCACGTCCTCGTTGTAGCCGATGTTCACCGCGGGGAAGCCCAGCAGGCTGGCCCCGGAGACATTGACCTCGCCCGGGATCGTCAGCTGGCTCTGCCACATCCGGTTCTTGCCCTGCCACGGGAAGTGCGGGTTGGCCAGCAGCATGCCGGTGCCCCCGGACACGCCCTGGGAGCCGACCGCCAGGGCGTTGCTGCCCATGCCCTGTTCGCGGCTCGCCGCCATCGCGTCGCGGATCTTCGCGGCGGTCTCCTCGGGCGAGGAGGCTCGGGGCGCGGGCTTGCCTGACGTGCCCTTCGGCTGTGCGGCGGCCGAGGCTCCCGGGGGCGTCGCGTTCACCTGGCCGTCCAGGAGCGCGTCGGCGCTGCCCATGATGATCTCGGCGTGCGCGTGCCGGTAGACGTCCATCTCCGTGATCGGCCGGACCCAGTCCGCGCCGCGGCAGGCGGGGTCGGAGATGCCGTCCACACCGGTCTCGGCCAGGTATCTGTTGTACCCCTGGACATAGCCGCGAATGGCTTCCCGGACCTCGGGTTCGGGCCCGTCGGGGGCGGGCTTGTCGAGGAGCCGTTCCACCACCCGGTCGTTCTTGAGCCGCTGGAAGTACAGATCGCTGTTGAGGTTGCTGGTGGTGTTCTGGTTCTGTCCGGGGCTCGCCCTGCCGTCGGGGCCCAGATGACGGGACCGCTGGGCGTCGACCATCAGATAGGTGTCGGCCAGGGTGCAGATGTTGTCCTCGGCCGCCGCGTATCCGTATCCCGTTCCCAGTCCCTCCCAGTCCGAGGCGATGATGTGCAGGATGCCGTATTCGGTGTAGCGGATCGTCGGCCTGTCCGGCCCCGCTTCGGCGGCTGCCGCCCCCGTGGCAGTCGAACCGGTGGCCGCCAGTGTGCTCATCACCGCCACCGCGGCGACGACCGCCACCGACAGCCTCATTCGGTGTCTCCTCCGTGCCATCGCTGTCCCTCCCCTGTCGTACGGGCCGTCGCCCGAACGCGGTCAAGCTAAGGAGCAGCGATGAAATCCCGCTGAAATCCGAACGGTGACTTAGCCCACTGAACCCCGTCCAGAACGGGGCATCCATGGCGTCGGGCAACGGGTTTTGGCTATGTGGCCGAAGAGCACCGATGAACTCCCCCGCCGGATGAGTATCGTTCCGCTCGTCCGACAAGCGACAAACAGGACGGGGGGCGCAGTGAGCGGCGTAGTCGTTTATCTGCCGCAGGGAAGCGGTGGCGCCGTCGGCGGCGGACCGCACGGGGACACGACGACCTTACGGCTGGGACCGGGCGAGGCCGCCCGCTTCGGGCGGGGCTCCACGGCCTTGCCCGTGGAACTGCGCCTCGACGATCCGGCGATCTCCCGGCTCGCCGGGGAGATCCGGGTCACCGACGACCACTGGCAGTTGACGAACCACAGCACCACCCACAGTTATCTCGTGGAGAACCCGGAGGGCGCGGGGGAATACCTGCGGGTGCCGCCGCGAAGGGTGGGGGCGCCCATCCCGTTCGAGTTCGCGCGCGTCGTGCTGCCGACGCGCGGTGACGTCACGACCTCCTTCCAGGTGTTCGCGCCCGACCACCTCTATCTGGACCCGGACGCGATGGGCGGCCCCTGGGGGAACAGCACGGTCACCGCGTACTCCCTGAACGAGACGGCCACCTACTTCCTCGTGCTGGTCGCGCTCTGCGAACCGCGCCTGCGCGACCAGTCGCGGGTGGCGGTCCCCACCACGCCCCACATCGTCGAGCGGCTCGGCGGACATCTGCCCGGCGGCGAGCTGACCGCACGGGCGGTCAGCTCGCACATCGACTACCTCGCCGAGCAGAAGCTGCGCATCGGCGGCCCGGACGCCCCCGAGTCGGGCAAGGGCGACCGCCGCAACGGCAAGCGGGAGGAGATCGTGGGGCTGGCGCTGCGGTTCGGGCTCGTACGGGAGGAGCATCTCGCGCTGCTGCCGCCCCTGACCGGGGCCGGCGGGCGGGAGCGGCAGGCCGCACGATGAGCGCGCCGCACGGCCCGCGGTACATCGCGGACGGCGACGGTACGTACCTGCTGCCGCCCGGATACCGGGTCGGGGACTGGGTGGTCACCCGGCCGATCGGCTCCGGGGGCTGGTCCACGGTGTACGCGGCGCGGCCGGCCGAGGGGCGGACCGGCGGGGCCGCCGCGTCGCGGGGGCCCACCGACGTGGCGCTCAAGATCATGCCGACCGCCGGGCTCGCGCCGCGCCAGGCACAGCGGATCGTGGAGTCCGCCCGCCGCGAGGTCGGACTCGGGCGCGCGGCCGGGCATCCCCGGCTGATCGGCGTCCTGGAGTCGTTCGTTCTCACCGCGTCCGGCCGCCCCGAACTGGAGGGCGCGATCGTGCTGGTCATGGAGCGGGCCGCCGGCAGTCTGCGGGAACTGATCGACGCGGGGGCGCCCGAGACCGATCGCGGCCGGCTGATCGCGGGCATCTGCGAGGGGCTCGCCCATCTCCACCGGTCGGGCTGGGTCCACGCGGACCTCAAGCCGGAGAACGTCCTGCTCGGCAGGGACCGGTCGGTGAAGCTCTCGGACTTCGGTCTCGCCACCGAACTGACGGGCACCCACGGTCACGTGCCTCCGCTGGGCACCCTGGACTACTTCCCGCCCGAACGCTGGCGGGCGCCGCTGGGCGAACGCGGCGTACGGGTCCGGCCGACCGCGGACATCTGGGCGCTGGGCATCGTCATCCACGAGGTGTTCGCGTCCGGTGCGTCGCCGTTCCCCGGCGCCACGCCCATGGCGCGCGGCGCCGCGGTCCAGGAGTACGGCCAGGGGCGGGCGCCGCTGCGCATGGACCAGGCCGTACCGCCGTTCTGGCGTGCGCTGGCGGCCGACTGCCTCGCCCCGACCCACGAGGCCCGCGCGCCCCACAGCGCGGAGAGTCTGCTCGCCCGGATCGCCGCGCACCGGGCGGGAGTCGGGGCGGGTGCGGGGCGGCGGGGCTCCCGGGCCCGCGCGGCCGTCCTGGCCACCGCGCTGTGCGGGATCGCCGGCGCGACCCTGTACTCGGACGCGGTACGGGCGACCGCGACCGCGCCGCCGGGCCCCGCGGGCGCCACGCCGCCCGGCACGATCCAGGTGTACAACGCGGAGCGGGACTGCCGGGAGCGGGCCGACCGGGACCCGCGGTGCAGCCTGGGTCTGGCGATCGATCCCGTGCGGCCCTACACCGCGGAGAACGTGGTGCCGACCAGGGTGTGGCACGGGGACGTCCTCACCGCCGAATGCCGGGTGCCGGACGGGGAGACCATCATCGACGAGGAGGACCGCCGGTCCACCCACTGGTTCCGCGTCCGCCTCCCGCCCGGCTCCGAGCCCCCGACCGCCTGGCTTCCCGCCGTACGCGCCAAGGAACGCCCGGCGCTGCCGGAGTGCTTCTCCGACACCCCCTAGGGGCGGCCGGACAACTCTGGTTCACCCGGGGCGGTTTCGCACAGGGCGGTTTCACCCGGGGCGGTCGGTCTTCGGTGCGTAGTGCTGCGGAAGCCCGCGGCGCTCTTCGGGCGGGAGGTTCCGGGCCGGCGTCTCCACCGGTCCCGACGCCGCCCGGCCCCGCTCGCGGTCCCAGCCGGCACGGGCGCGCGGGTGGAAGCGGTGCCGCTCGGGGACGCGTTGCCAGGTGTGGTGCACCAGCAGGCCCAGTGCGCGCAGCAGCCGTTCGTCGTGGGGCGTCCAGCGCAGTCCGAGGCGTTCCCGCACGGCCGGCGGATACATGCCGACCGTGATCCACAGCGTCAGCCGGACGAGCGGGATGCGGGCCAGGGCCCACAGCGGCGACGGCAGCAGCCGCAGGAGGGGCGGTCTGGCGATCCGGCGCATGTTCAGGACGTCCCGGGTCGGCCGGTTGTCCTCCAGGACGTCGGCGCACATGTGGTCCCAGTACCGCTGGAACTCCTCCCAGGTGCGGGGTACGGGTTTCATCGAGAGGCCGTACAGCGCGTACCAGCGGACGTGCTCGTCGAAGAGCGTGTGCCGCTGCGCGTCGGTGAGGCCGCCGCCGAAACGCTCGGCCACCTGCACGGTCAGCATGAAGAACGTGGCGTGCGCCCAGTAGAACGTGCCCGGGTTGAGCGCGTGGTACGGGCGGCCGTGCTCGTCGACCCCGCTGATCGAGGCGTGGTAGCCGCGCACCTCGCGGGCGGTACGGGCGGCGAGCGGGCCGTCGTAGACGACTCCGCCGATCGGGTACAGCGAGCGGAAGAGGCGCTCCCAGCGCTCCTCGAAGAAGCGCGAGTGCTCGGCGACGCCCGCGCCCAGCTCGGGGTGCATGTTCTGCATCGATCCGGCCCAGGGTGCGAGGAGGAGACCCCGCCAGTCGCCGAACCACCGCCAGGTGAGGGAGTCGGGGCCGAGGGGCTCGGGGGCTGCCGGGCCGGTCGGGTGCGGTCCTTGGGCTGACGCTGTCACGTTTACCTCCGCTGGGGGATTTCCGTTGCGAGGCCGTCGAGAGCAATCTGATGACACCTGTCCTCAAGTTAGAATGTGCGGACACCTGTCGTCAATTGCATGAACAGAACACGGGGGAAACGGAGTTGACGGAACGGAGCTGGGGCGGGACCAAGCTCGCCGATCGTCGCGCCGCCCGTCGGCAGACCCTCCTGGACGTCGCCGAGCGGCTGGCCGGCGAGGAGGGGTGCGCGGCCGTCACGGTCCGGTCCGTGTGCCGGGAGGCCCGCCTGACGGACCGCTACTTCTACGAGAGCTTCACCGGCCGCGACGATCTGCTCCTCGCCGCCTTCGAGCGGGTCGCCGACGAGGCCAGAAGCGCGCTGGAGGAGGCCGTGGCGCTCAGCGACCCGCAGCTCGAAGTCCGGGCCGGGGCCGCCGTATCGGCCTTCGTCGCCCTGGTCCTGGACGCGCCGCACAAGGGCCGGCTGCTGCTCCTGGAGCCCTTCGCCGACCCGGTGCTCGGGGCCCACAGCCACCGGCTCATGCCGGTGTTCACCGACCTCGTCGGTGGCCAGCTCACCGGGACGGGCGACGACATCGACCGCCGCATGGCCGCGCACGCCCTGGTCGGCGGCCTGGCCAGCCTCTTCGCCGGGTGGCTGCACGGCACGCTCGATGTGCCGCGCGAGCGGCTGGAGTCGCACTGCGTGGAACTGGTGCTCGCGGCGACCTCGCGGAAGCAGCCCGGCGGGCGGTGTGCGGACGAGCGGCACCGCCACCCGAAACGAACACGGTGAAAGATTATTCAACTATCTTCTCAACCAGTTTCCCACTCACTACGGTGAGGGACCCATGAGTCCCCCCATCGCCCCCGTGGGCTGGAGTCGCTGGCTGGTGCCGCCCGCCGCCCTCGCGATCCACCTCTCCATCGGCCAGGCCTACGCCTGGTCCGTGTTCAAACCACCGCTCGAGGAAGCGCTCGGCCTCAGCGGCACGCAGAGCGCCCTGCCCTTCCAGCTCGGCATCGTCATGCTCGGCCTCTCCGCGGCCTTCGGCGGCACGCTCGTGGAGCGCCGAGGACCGCGCTGGGCGATGACGGTCGCCCTCGTCTGCTTCTCCTCCGGCTTCCTGATCTCCGCACTCGGCGCCGCGACCGGGCAGTTCTGGCTGATCGTTCTCGGGTACGGCTTCGTCGGAGGCATCGGTCTCGGCATCGGCTACATCTCGCCCGTATCGACGCTCATCAAGTGGTTCCCCGACCGTCCCGGCATGGCCACCGGCATCGCCATCATGGGCTTCGGCGGCGGCGCGCTGATCGCCTCGCCCTGGTCGGCGCAGATGCTGGAGTCGTTCGGCGGCGACACCTCCGGGATCGCGCTGGCCTTCCTCGTCCACGGACTGTCCTACGCCGTCTTCATGCTGCTGGGCGTCCTGCTGGTACGTGTGCCCCGCCCGCGGGGCGAGCGGCGGGAGGCCGCCGGCGCCACGGTGTCCGACGGGCCCCGGGTGTCGGCGCGTCAGGCTCTGCGCACCCCGCAGTTCTGGCTGTTGTGGGTGGTGCTCTGCATGAACGTCACCGCGGGCATCGGCATCCTGGAGAAGGCCGCGCCGATGATCACGGACTTCTTCGCGGACACCTCCACGCCCGTGTCGGCGGCGGCCGCCGCCGGGTTCGTCGCCCTGCTGTCCGCGGCCAACATGGCCGGCCGGATCGGCTGGTCCTCCACCTCCGACCTGATCGGGCGCAAGAACATCTACCGCCTCTACCTCGGTGCGGGCACGCTCATGTACGCGCTCATCGCCCTGGTGGGAAACTCCTCCAAGCCCCTGTTCGTCCTGTGCGCGCTGGTCATCCTCTCCTTCTACGGCGGCGGCTTCGCGACAATTCCCGCCTATCTCAAGGATCTCTTCGGCACCTACCAGGTCGGCGCGATCCACGGCCGTCTGCTCACCGCCTGGTCCACCGCCGGTGTCCTGGGGCCGCTGATCGTGAACTGGATCGCCGACCGGCAGGAGGAGGTCGGGAAGGACGGCGCGGACCTGTACGGGACGTCGCTCTTCATCATGATGGGCCTGCTCGTCATCGGCTTCGTGGCCAATGAGCTGGTCCGCCCGGTTCACCCGTCCCACCACCTCGACGCCGTACCGGCGCAGAAGGGAGCGCCCGATGTCCGACGGCAGCAGTCAGAGCCCGCCTGACGCCTCCGCGGGGAAGGACCGGCGGCCGCTGATCGCCTTCACCTGGCTGTGGGTGGGCGCCCCGCTCGCCTACGGGCTGTACGAGCTGATCCGCAAGGCCACCCAGCTCTTCACCGGCTGACCCGATGCGGGCTCCGGGCCCGGTCCGCCGGACCCGGAGCCCGGAGGCCGGGGTGGGCGCCGCCGGGGTCAGCCCACCAGGTCCGGGGCGCGCAGCAGCTCGGACGGGATGCCCCAGGCGTCGACGAGGCCGCCCGCGAGGGGCCGGACCTTGCGGCAGAGGTCGTTCACCTCACGGGTGATCGCCTTGGAGCGCTGGACGGTCAGCCGTCCGTGCTCCATGAACCACGCCCGGTCCGCCTCGATCGTCGACAGCGCGAACAGGTCGCACAGCAGGCCCAGCGCGACCTTGTTGCCGCCCTCGGGCAGCGTACGCAGCTTCTCGACGAAGGCCTCCAGCACCAGCCGCTCCACATGGGCGCGGGCGACGGCGATGACGTGGTCCTGCACCTGGGAGAAGACGACGCCGGGGTCGCGCTTCTGGTCGATCCCGCGCTTGAGCCTGCGGGCCACCCCGGCGAGCAGATGCTCCTCGCGGTAGCGGACCATGGCGAGCTGGTACTCCGAGTCGAGCAGGCCGGCCTCCTGGTCCCACTCGTCGCCGCCGGGCAGCAGATCACGTACGCGCTCCAGCAGTTTGTGGGCCGACGTCTTCTCGATGACCGTCTCGACGGCGAGGTTGGTGACGTAGCGGACCATGCCGAGCTGGTCCAGGTCCTCGAACTCGCTCGCGTAGTCGGTGAGCAGACCCTTGGCGACGAGCTGGAGCAGGACGTGGTTGTCGCCCTCGAAGGTGGCGAAGATGTCGCTGTCGGCCTTGAGTGCGGCGAACCGGTTGACGGCGAGATACCCGGTGCCGCCGCAGGCCTCACGGCACTCCTGGATCACCCGGGTGGCGTGCCAGGTGCCGAGCGTCTTGGTTCCGGCGGCCCGCGACTCCAGCCTGCGCCGTTCCTGCGGGTCGTCCTCGATGCCGGAGAAGACGTCGTGCAGTTGCGTGCGTACGACGTCCTGCGCGAAGTGCAGTGCGTAGGTACGGGCGACGAGCGGCAGCAGCCGGCGCTGGTGCAGACCGTAGTCGAGGAGCAGCTGCTCCTCGCCCCGGGAGCTCGCCGCGAACTGCCGGCGCCGCAGGGCGTACTTCGTGGCGACCGCGAGGGCGACCTTGGCGGCGTTGATCCCGGCGCCGCCGACGCTGACCCGGCCCTGCACCAGGGTGCCGAGCATGGTGAAGAAGCGGCGGTCGGGGTTGTCGATCGGGCTCGTGTAGACGCCCTCGGGGGTGACGTCGGCGAACCGGTTGAGCAGTGCCTCGCGGGGCACCCGGACACCGTCGAACCGGATGCGCCCGTTGTCCACTCCGTTGAGGCCCATCTTGCGGCCGTCGTCCTCGATGTCGACGCCGGGCGCCACCGCGCCGTCGACCCGGATCGGCACGACGAACGCGTGCACGCCCTCGGACTTGCCGTCCACCTCCAACTGGGCGAAGACGACGGCCAGTTCACCGTGGCGGGCGGCGTTGCCGATGTAGTCCTTGCGCGCCTGCTCGCCCTCGGTGGTGATGACGAACTCCTGCGCGGCGGCGTCGTACCGCGCGACCGTGCCGAGTGCCTGCACATTCGAGCCGTGTCCGGTCTCGGTCATCGCGAAGCAGCCCATCAGCTTCCCGGTGACCAGGTCCGGCAGATGGGCGTCGTGGTGGCGTTCGGTGCCCAGGTGCAGGATCGCGCCGCCGAAGAGCCCGAACTGCACGCCGACCTTCACCAGCACCGACAGATCGCCGAAGGCGAGCGTCTCGAACGCGGCGATCGAGGCCCCGACGTCGCCGCCACCGCCGTACCGCTTCGGGAACCCCATGCCGGTCTGGCCTGTCGCCGCCATCTCGACCACGAGGTCGCGCACCCGCTCGCGGAACGCGTCGATGTCGAGCTCGTCGGCCTCGTCGAGAACCGAGGCGTACGTCACGAGGTTGGCCCGGACCAGGTCGCGGACCTCGGCGTACTCGCCGTCGAGCACCTCGGTCAGCGCCCGGACGTCGAGTTCCGGCTGCACGTATCCGCCGGAAGCGGTAGCTGTTTTGTCAGTGGTCATACCACTTCGCTACCCCGCCTGGAGACGATCACCTCGCGCCGCTGCGTGGATTTCGCCGAGTCGGGGAAAGCCCCGGCGCGAAAGGCCCCTGCCCGCGGGGCGGCACAGCAGCCCACGCGGCCCCTCGCCATGGTGGTTGACGCATGCGCCTGTGGCCCTGGTCCTCTCCCGGCGGGCCCGGTCAAGGGGAACACAAGGTGAACGGCGCGGCGCAGGGGCGTGAGCGCGTCAGGGCAGTGCCCCGTTCGCCATCCCGCGCGCCCTGCCGAGGGCCACGTGGCGCGGCGAGGATGAGCCGACCGCACAAGATCCCTGCGAATCCGCGCACCCGCCGTCCGGCGGGTGGACCCGCGGTGGAAGGAATCCACGTTGCTGCTTCTCATCTCCCCGGACGGTGTCGAAGAGGCCCTCGCGTGCGCGAAGGCGGCGGAACACCTCGACATCGTCGACGTCAAGAAGCCCGACGAGGGCTCGCTCGGCGCGAACTTCCCCTGGGTCATCAGGGAGATCCGCGAAGCGGTCCCGGCGGACAAGCCGGTCTCCGCCACGGTCGGAGACGTGCCCTACAAGCCCGGCACGGTGGCGCAGGCGGCGCTCGGCGCCGCTGTCTCCGGGGCCACCTACATCAAGGTCGGCCTCTACGGATGCACGACGCCCGACCAGGCCATCGAGGTCATGAGCGGAGTCGTGCGGGCCGTGAAGGACTTCCGGCCGGACGCGTTCGTCGTCGCCTCGGGCTATGCCGACGCCCACCGGATCGGCTGCGTCAGCCCGCTCGCGCTGCCCGACATCGCCCGCCGCTCCGGGTCCGACGCGGCCATGCTCGACACCGCGATCAAGGACGGCACCCGGCTGTTCGACCATGTTCCGCCCGATGCCTGTGCGGAGTTCGTCCGGCTGGCCCACGAGGCCGGTCTGCTCGCCGCCCTCGCGGGCAGCGTGAAGTCGGAGGATCTCGCCACGCTGACCCGGATCGGGACGGACATCGTGGGCGTGCGCGGGGCGGTCTGCGAGGGCGGCGACCGCAACTCCGGGCGGATCCAGCCCCGGTTGGTGGCCGCCTTCCGGGCGGAGATGGACCGGCACGCCCAGGAGCTCGCGACCGCCCCGGCCGCGAGCTGACCGCCGGCATGGCCCCGCAGCGGCTCCGCCCGGGACCGGTGTCCCGCGGTGGGCACTTCACCGTCCTCGATCCGGCGACGGGCGAGGACTTCGACGAGGCTCCCGACCAGCGGGCACAGGAGCTGGACGCGGTGGTCGGCCGGGCTCACCAGGCCTGGCCGGGCTGGCGGGCCGACCCCGCCGCCCGTACCACCGCGCTGCTGGCGGCGGCCGACGCCGTGGAGGCGGCCGGGGCGGAGCTCGCTCCCCTGCTCACCCGTGAGCAGGGGAAACCGCTGGCCGAGTCGTACGCGGAGGTCGCCCGTACGGCAGCCCGCCTGCGCCACTTCGCCGCGTCGGCCCCCGAGACCCGTACGATCGCGGACGGCCGGCCCGGGCACAGCGAGATCCGCTGGCGGCCGCTCGGGCCCGTCGCCGCCATCGTGCCGTGGAACTTTCCGCTCCAGCTGGCTTCGGCGAAGTTCGCGCCCGCGCTCGCCGCGGGCAACACGGTGGTGCTCAAACCCTCGCCCTGCACGCCGCTGGCCACCCGGCTGCTGGGCTCCGTCCTGTCGGCCGCTCTCCCCGAGGGCGTGCTGAGCATCGTCACCGGCCGGGAGCCCCTCGGCGCCCGCCTCGCGTCGCACCCGGGGATCCGCCATGTGACCTTCACCGGTTCGGTCCCCACCGGGCGGGCCGTCGCGGCCGGCGCGGCGCCCGGCCTGGCCCGGGTCACCCTGGAGCTGGGCGGCAACGACGCCGCGATCCTGCTGGACGACGTGGATGTGGAGCGGATCGCGGACCGGCTGTTCTGGGCGGCGTTCCGCAACTGCGGTCAGGTCTGCATGGCGGTCAAGCGCGTCTACGCCCCGGCCCGGCTCCACTCCCGGGTGGTCGAGGCGCTCGCGGAACGCGCGAAGACCGTGGTCGTCGGAGCCGGTCTCGACCCGGGTACGGAGCTGGGGCCGCTCAACAACGCCGCCCAACTGGCCCGGGTGGAGCGGTACACGGCCCGTGCTCTGGCGGACGGCGCCCGGGCCGCGGCCGGCGGTCACCGGCTGGACCGGCCGGGCTACTTCCACGCCCCGACCGTGCTCGCCGATGTGCAGCCCGACAGCCCGGTGGTGACGGAGGAGCAGTTCGGCCCGGTCCTGCCGGTGCTGCCGTACGGGAGTCTCGACGAGGCCGTCGAGGCGGCCAACGCCACCCGTTTCGGTCTCGGCGGCTCGGTATGGGGGACCGACCTGGACCGGGCGGAGGCGGTGGCCGACCGGCTGGAGTGCGGGACGGCGTGGATCAACCACCACGCCGAGCTTTCCCTCGCCCAGCCCTTCGCCGGGGTCAAGGAGAGCGGCGTCGGCGTCGCGGGCGGGCCGTGGGGGCTGTACGGAAACCTCAGGCCGTTCGTCGTGCACCGTGCGAGGGAGGTCGGAGGATGAGATTCGGCGCGGCGGTACTGCGCTCGTACGAGGACCCGTTCAGCGTCGAGGAGGTGATGCTGAACGCGGGGCCGGCCGCCGGGGAGATCCTGGTCCGGATCGCGGGTTGCGGCATGTGCCGGACCGATCTCGCCGTCCGCCGTTCGGCGGGCCGCTCACCGCTGCCGGCGGTGCTGGGCCACGAGGGGGCCGGGGTGGTGGTGGAGACGGGCGGCCCGGACATCGGTCTGAGCCCCGGCGACCATGTGGTGCTGAGCTTCGACTCCTGCGGACACTGCCGAAGCTGCCTGGGCGCGGCGCCCGCCTACTGCGACCGGTTCGCCGCGCTCAACCTCTTCGGCGGCCGGGCCGAGAACGCGGGCCGGTTCACCGACGCGGCCGGGGGCGCGCTGACGCCCCGGTGGTTCGGCCAGTCCTCGTTCGCCGAGTACGCGATGGTCCCGGCCCGTAACGCCGTACGGGTCGACCCCTCGCTGCCCGTCGAACTGCTCGGGCCGCTCGGCTGCGGCTTCCTCACCGGCGCCGGGGCGGTCCTCAACTCCTTCGGCGCCGGGCCCGGCGACACCGTCGTGGTGCTCGGCGCCGGAGCGGTGGGGCTGGCCGCGGTCATGGCGGCCACCGCGTCCGGGGCCGCCGCCGTGGCGGTGGACCTGAACCCCGAACGGCTGACCCTCGCCGAGAAGCTGAACGCGACCGCGCTGCACGCCACTTCGGCCGATCTGCCCGGCCGCGTCCAGCGGCTGACCGGCGGCGGCGCGCGGTACGCCCTCGACACCACGGGGTCCGCCCGGTTGATCAACGACGCGCTCCGGGCGCTGCGCCCGACGGGCCACCTCGGGCTGGTGGCCCGGCTGCACTCCGCGCTGCCGCTCGAACCGGGGACGCTGGACCGGGGCCGGAAGATCTCCCACATCTGCGAGGGCGACGCGGTGCCGGCCCTGCTGATCCCCCGGCTGACCGGGCTGTGGGAGGCCGGGCTGTTCCCCTTCGACCAGCTGATCCGTACGTACCCGCTCGCCGACATCGACGAGGCCGAACGCGACTGCGAGCTGGGCCGCGTGGTGAAACCGGTCCTCGTTCCGTGACACCGCCGGGAAACACGTGAATTCACCGACACCATGGGAGTGCATATGGTCGACACGGCGCACCGGAACACCGGTGTGGAGGGTGTGGCGGGAGGGGTCGGTGTGACCGCTCTGCTGGTCGCCGCGGCGCGGGCGATCGAGACGCATCGCCCCGACAGCCTGGCGCGGGACGTCTACGCGGAGCACTTCGTGCGCGCGGCACCGGCGTCCACGGGCTGGCCGGTCCATCCCCGGGAGGTCCCGGACGGGGACACGAACCCGCTGTGGGGAAGGTTCGCGCGGTACTTCGGGCTGCGGACGCGGGTCCTCGACGACTTCCTTCTGCGGTCGGCGCACGCGGGGAACGCCCGCCAGGTGGTCCTGCTCGGGGCGGGGCTGGATTCCCGTGCGTTCCGGCTGGACTGGCCTCCCGGCTGTGTGATCTTCGAGATCGACCGGGAGGAGGTCCTGGCGTTCAAGCACCGGGTGCTCGGCGGTCTATCGGCCACTCCGAAGGCCGCGCGCGTACCGGTCCCGATGGATCTGCGCGACGACTGGGCCGGCGCCCTGCCCGGCGCCGGCTTCGATCCGGCCGCGCCGAGCGTCTGGCTGGTCGAGGGGCTGCTGTTCTATCTGTCGCCCGCCGCCGAGACGTATCTCATCGACACGGTGGACCGGCTCAGCGCCGGGGGCAGCGCACTGGCCTTCGAGGTCAAGCTCGACAAGGATCTGTTGGAGTACCGCGACAGCCCGCTCTACACCGCCACGAAACACCAGATCGGCATCGATCTGCTGAACCTGTTCGACCGGGAGCCGCGGCCCGACTCGGCAGGGCGGCTGACGGACCACGGCTGGTCCACCTCGGTCCGCACCCCCTTCGACTTCACCCGCCTGCACGGGCGCGGCCCGCTGCCCGAGCCGAACGACGCGCTGGCGGGCAACCGCTGGGTGTTCGCGGACCGGCCCCAGCGGTAGCCCCCGGCGCTTACGCGGCGGGCCGAGCGCCGGTCAGCGCTCCATGGCTCCTTCGGCGGCGGTGGCGGCGTCCGCCCGTTCCGGGGCGGGCGCCGCCACGCGCTCCGCCCGATCGGCGGCCGCGTCGAGGTCGGCACGCCGGCTCCTCAGGAGCTGTTCGGTGGCGGCGGCGTGCTCGGCCACCGCCGGGTCGGGGTCGGCCGCGGCCTTCTCCAGGGCCGGCTCGACCACGCCTCCGAGGTCGACCAGCGCCCGGCTCAGACTCATCCGCAGACTGCGGTTGCCGCGGCCGAGTTCCTTGACCAGTTCATCGGTCAGCTCCTTCTCCTCGGCCTCGGGTACGAGGGAGACCGCGACGCGCCACGCGGTCCGGGCGGTCTCGTCGTCGGCGTCGTGCAGCATGTCGCGCGTGATCCAGCCCCACGCGGCCTTGTCGCCGATCTTGGAGAGCGTGTGCATCGCCTGGCTGCGGGCCTGCGCGGACGCGGAGTCGAGTTCCCGGCGGATCCGGGGGAGGGTGACCTCGGGCGCGTAACGCATCAGCGCCCAGGACAGGGTGTCCCGTACGAAGAGGTCGGGCTCGACCCCGCACCGCTCGACGAGCGTCTCCAGGAGTCCGGGGTCGGGGGCCGAGCCGATCGCCATGGCGGCCTGGAGCCGGACCGACGGGTCCTCGGCGGCGAGGGCGTTGACCAGGCGGGTGTGGTGCGGGGTTCCGTTCGTGTGGATCGGGACCACCTCCTGCGTGTAGTGAGAAACCTTGTCGATGGCGTAGGGCCGCCACGGCACGCCGGACCGGGGATGCCCCGTTTCTACGGAGCGTCAGGAGGAAGCGGGCGTCCGCAACATCGACGTCAGGGTGCTGTCGAGGATGTCGGGGACGTCCTTGACCTTGAGGTGCCGCGCGTCGGCCTCGGCCGCCGCGGCGTGCAACAAGCTGTAGAAGGTGGTCACCAGCCAGGACAGCGGGAGGTCCGTGCGGAACACGCCCTCCTCCTGGCCACGGACCAGCACCCGCTCCACCCGTGCGAGGACCTTCTCGTGGTGCCTGCGGTGCCGGGCCGGGGCGATGACGCCCTCGGACGCGGCGAGCAGGAACGCATGGCGTTCGAGGATCCGCCAGCCGGACCGAACGAGCAGCGAGAAGGCCTCGTCGGCCGGTCCCTCGTCGAGCGCCTGGGCCCCCAGCGCCGCGTCGGCCTGCTCGACGGAGTGCTCCAGCACCGCGTCGAGCAGGTCCTCGCGGGAGGGGAAATGCGCGTACAGCGTGACCCGGCTGACCCCGGCCGCGCCGGCGACCGCGGACAGGCTGACGTTGGGGTCCTCGCGGAAGCATGCGAGCGCGGCGGCGACGATGGACGCGATGCTGCGCTCCGCGTCCGCGCGTCGGCGCGGCTCTCCTCCTGGGGTGCGGCCGCCGGGGCGGCGCACCTTCTCGTGCGGCGGGGGCGGGGGTGACGCTGCAGTCACGGCATGCTCCTCAACCTGAACACGACTGTTCGGGTTGAAGATAGCGCGGACCGCGACATAAGTCGAACATGCGCGTAAAGTTTAAGGTGCCGGGCGGTCCACCCGGCACAAGCGGAACCTCCGGCAGGGTGGCCTCTTGACGAACTCCCCGCTACCAGCCGGCCTTCACCGCGTTGTAGGCCGTCCGGCAGTCGGCGTTGGTGGCCTCCGCGGCCAGCTTCTCCATGGAGTCGCGCCAGACCTTCTTGGCCAGCTTCTCCAGCTCGCGGGTCTCGGCGGGGACGTTCGGGGCGTACTTCTTCAGCGTCTGCAGCGAGGACCTGGCGAACTTGTTGCACACGGGTCCGGCGGCGTTCCGGTAGCGGGTGTCCAGGTCCGTGGCGACGGCCTGCCCGTTCTGGGTCGCCCAGGTGTTCCAGGCCGCGCACGCCACCTCGGTGAGCGCCTCCTGGTCGGCCTCGCTCAGCCCCAGTACCTGGCCCAGCATCGCGTTCTTGGCCTTGTCGGGGACCGTGAAGTCCACGACGGGGAACTTGTCGAGGGTTTCGAGCAGCGCCTCCTGACACGCGGGAGGCATCGGGGCCGCCTGCGCGGTGGCGGGGGCGGTCAGTGCGGAGGCGGCGAGCAGAACCGCGGTGAGGGCCGTGCGCCGGACGGTACGCGAAAGAGTCATGGGGGCAGCGCTCCTTGCGGGGAAGGGGGAAGGGAGGGTGTCGGTCCGGGCGCCGCTTCAGCGCCCGACGGCTACAGAACGATCACCGCCTTTCCAGGTCACGGGCGCGTCAAGGGCGTTGCGGGTACGCCGGCGGAAGACCAGGAATCCGGCCGAAGCGGCGCCGACGAGCCACAGGCACTGGATCACGATTCCCCGGACGGCCGACGCGTCGGAGAAGGCGGCGGACATGCTGGCCTGCACGGCTCCGTACGTCGGCAGGAAGCGCACGACCGCGCTGTCCGACCCGGAGCTGGAGAGGGGGTTCTGCAGGGCGACGTCGAGGATGCTGATCATCAGGATGGCGAACATGCCCTCGACCTCGCGGCGGAGTACCGATCCGAGGACCACGCCGAGCGCACCATAGGTCAGAGCGGCGCAGAACAGCGCGGCGGTGAGCAGGAGGGGCTGTTCCGGCGGCCAGGAGACCCCGACGGCGACCGTGGCGTACACCGCGATGGCGACGCATACGAGCGTGAGTGCGGAGAGCTTGGCGAGTACGAGGTGATACCGGGGGTAGCCCGCCATCGCGAGGCGGCGGTCGAAGGCGCCTCCCGTGAAGGTGGCCGCGAACATCATGAAGCCGGCGATCAGGGTGACCGCGTTCAGCGCACCGGTGATCTGGGTGAGGTGGTTGCCGGGCGGGGACAGGACCTCGCCGGTGGCCCGCAGCCGGAACGGGGCCGGTCGGTCGGGAATGGTGACATAGGCGAGGGCGATCCATACGGGGATGTACACGACCACCAGGAGCATCGCGAACCGGTTGCGGGCGTGCCCGATCAACGCGTACTTGGACGCCGTGGTGAACAGTTGCCGGTGCCGCCTCCTCATACCGCCGCCTCCGTACGTCGTTCCTGGCGCTCCAGGCGTCCGTTCTCCAGCCGCCAGAGCAGGTCCAGCCGGTCGATGTCGTAAGCCAGGTGCGAGATGACCAGCACCGAGTGCCCGCCGTCGCGCAGCCGCTCCGCCAGTTCCCAGAAGCGCAGATACGTCTCCCAGTCGAAGCCCTGGTAGGGCTCGTCGAGCAGGAGTACGTCCGGGTCGTGCATGAGCGCGAGGGTCAGGTTCAGCTTCTGCCGGGAGCCGCCGCTGAGCAGGCCGGCCCGCTGGTCGAGATAGTCGGTGAAAGCCAGGGTCTCCATCACCTCTTCGGCCCGTCGCAGGTTCGCGAGGCCGAACGCGCTCTTGAAGAAGTCGAGGTGCTGGCGGACGGTGAAGGAGTCGTCCAGGACCACGGACTGCGGGCAGTAGCCGAATCTGCCGCTGTGCCGCACCGAGCCGCGGTCCGGCCTGAGTTCACCGGCGAGGATCTTCAGCAGCGTGGTCTTGCCCGCGCCGTTCTCCCCGACGATCCCGGCGAGGGTGCCGGGCCGCAGCCGTAGGTCGATGCCCCGGAGAACGGCGTGCTGCCGGTAGGAGTGGTGCACATCGGTGACGTCCATCGCGTTGCTCCGTCGTGCCAGGTGTTCCTGATGGTCCGCGGAATCCGTCCGCGTCTTCCAGTGGCGGCCCCCGCCCGGCTCATACCGGCGTCGAGCTCTCCGCCAGCTCGCCCACGGCCTGCTCCCACAGCTCCGGCAGCGACTCGCCCAGCGGCAGGGCGCGGTCGGCGACGAAGGACACCTCGGCCCAGTCGCCGAAGAACGACAACCCCACCGCGAAGAGATGCCCCGGCACGAGCAGAGGCAGCAGGGCGGTGCCCGTCACCTGCGTCTCCCCCAGGCTCCCCCGGTCGGCGAGGGGCATGGAGGTGGCCATGACGTTGGTGACGCGAGGGGAGAGCATCCTGCGCAGGTACCACTCGGTGGGGCCGTCCGGCATGAAGCGGACCAGGTCCTGAATGGCCTGCCGCCAGGTCTCGCCCCGCAGCTTCCGGGTCGTCGCCGTCACGTGATCCAGCCGTCGCAGGGACGCCTGGGTGTCCCGTGAACCGTCCGGGAGTTCCTGGGCGGTGCGCACGGGCAGGTCGATGGGCAGGGCGAAGCAGCGGTTCCCCCAGGTCTGATCCTCGTCCGCGCGGCGTGCGTCGACGGGCAGCACGGCCGTCACCCGGGGCAGCGGCACGCCGGCGCGCGTCGACCAGACCGACAACGCCCCGGCGAGGGCGGCCAGATGCACATCGTGGGCGGAGCCGCCCCGTCCGGCGCCGATCCGGCGCAGGGTGTCCGACAGCACGCGGCCGCGCCACAACCGCCGTTCCCCGGAAGGAGCGAAGGCCACGTCCGGGCGGTGACCGCGAACGGCGAGGGAGCCGGCCAGGAACCTGGCGGCCAGTCCGACGGCCGCGCCGACCCGCCGGGGCGTCCCGGAAAAACGGCTCCGGCCCGGTACGGGGCGGGCGGACGGCTCGCCTCCGCCCAGCATGGCCCGGAAGGTCGTGGCGGCGGCCGCGCCGTCCTGGCAGGCGTGGTGGAAGCGGTAGCAGACGGCGTACGCGTCGGGTTCATGGCCATGGACCAGCCAGATCCCCCAGTAGGCGCCGGGAGCGAACGGGGCGTTGAGCGCGGTGTCCAGGGCCGAGTCCCAGGCGGCGGGTCCGTCGGCGACCACCTCGTGCACATGCCGGTCGACGGCGAAGTCCGCGTCCGGCTGCCACCGTGACCGCCGACCGCCCGCCACCCGGCTCGTGAGCAGAGGCAGTTCGCCGAGGCGGAAACCGACGTACGCGCGCAGGTCCGCCAGGGACGGCGGCGGTCCGCTGAGATAGGCGACGCCACCGGCGTCCCAGCGGACGTGCGGCCGACGGCGCTCCAGGTTGAGGAACGCGCGGTCCACCGAGTGGGTGAGGTGGCGGGGCGCGGGAACGGACGGGGCGGATGAGGTGGAAGGGGCGGACGGGGTGAGTGGCGGGGCGGACGGGGTGCACTGCTCGGAATCAGGCATGGCTTCGGGGCTCCCATTCGGGCCGGGGTCGATCGCGCTGACGACCGGAGGGCAGTGGGACGTGAGCGGCAGGAGGCCACCTGATCCGGGCGGCCCACCCGTCCGGACCGGCCTGGCACACTGCCCGGACCGGCCGACCATCAGGATGACCACCGCCCGGAGTGGTTCCGTCCGGCGTCCGCAGGCCGCCCTCGGCCCCGGCCACCCGATTCCGGTCGGCCCGTCGACCGTCGGCCGTACCCGCCATCGCCCCCCGCGGCCCCCGGTTTCCCTGTCCCGACGGGCTCGGCTGCCCCGCCCGCCCGCAATCGCTGTCGGCATGGCGTCCCTCGGGGGGAACTTGAGGAACCGGTTCGTGCCCCCTGCGGCGGTTCCCCCGAAAGGAGGACAGGGCTGCGATCACCGCCGTACGGCTCCGTCCGTGCACGGCCGCCGCGCAGGTGAGGGGCCGCCCGGCCCGCACCGGACGGGCGGCCCTTCACCGGCTTCGGGGTGACGTACTTCGTTCGGGTGAGCAGCGGAGATCGAGGCGCGTTCTCCGTTCCTCGTCTGCCATTGTGTGCCGTGCGCCGGAGATCACCGGGTCCGAAAGGGCCGAGAACCCCCGTCCGGACGGGTGGTCGGAGAACCGGCGAGCAAGCACCAGCCGCACCGGATCGGCCGGACGAGCCGGACCGTGCGCGGTGCGATCGCCGGTGACGATCCGCGACGCAGGACGGCCGGTGCCGTCGTCCTCCTCTCGCGCCCGGTCTCCGCAACGGCAGCACCGCCCCTCTGTCTCCTCCTTCTCCGCTCCTTCTCCGCTCCTTCTCCGCACACGGCCGGCGATCCGCCCCCTCTCACCGCCCTTGGAGCCACGCTCGTGCACGTCGCACTCACCGGCGCCACCGGATTCCTCGGACTGCGTCTGTTACGTCGCCTGCTCGACACCCATCGGTCGGTGACGGTCCTGGCCCACGCCGGATCGGGGGACGCGCTGCACCGCATCACCCGGTTCTTCGAAGTGACGGGCGCGCCCCAGGCGTTCGTCTCCCGGCTCCCCCACCGGTTGCGGGTGGTGGAGAGCGATCTGGCGCTGCCCCGGCTGGGGCTGCCCGCCCGGACGTTCCAGGAGCTGGCCGACAGCCTCGGCGCGATCTGGCACAGCGCGGGCAGCATCAATCTGGAAGGCGGCCTGCCCGAGCTGCGCCGGACCAATGTCGAAGGGACTCGGCGCGTACTGGAGCTCGCGGCCTCGGGCCGCGGGTCGCCCGTGGTCCATCACGTGAGCACCGCGTTCGTGGCCGGGGCGCGGCGGGACGGTGTGGCGTACGAGGACGAGCTGGACGATTCCGGTGGTTTCGAGAACGCCTACGAGCGTTCCAAGTACGAGGCGGAGCTGCTGGTTCGCGCCTGGTCCCGGGAGCACGGCCGTCCGGTCCTGGTGCTGCGGCCGAGCATCCTGGTCACGGACCTGCCGCCGCACCCCGAGCTGCCCTCGCACCCGCTGCAGGTCGTCGAGCGGATCCTGCGCGACGCGCGAAGTGCCGCTCCCACGGGCCCGGGCGGTGGGTCGGGCGCGTCGGGCGACTTCGCCGGGCCCCGGCCGCGCGTCCGCGTCGTGGGGCATCCGCACGGCCGGCTGAACCTGTTGCAGGTGGAGCACGCGGCCGAGGTCATGGTGCGGCTGGCCGGTCTGAGACCTTCGGGCGGGGTCGACACGTACCACGTCGTCCATGACCGCGATGTGCCCGTACCGGTGGTCGTGGCCCTGCTGGAGCGGCTGGTTCCGATCTCGATCGATCTGGTCGACGCCAAGCCGGACCGCCCGTCGGCGCTGGAGGCGCTGATGGACTTCTACCCGGGCATGACGGCCTACCTCGCCCACCGGCGGCGGTTCGACGACACCCGGGTCAGGGCCCGGCTGGGGCCGTCGGCGGTCTCGGCCCCGGTGGGTCTCGACCACCTCTGGTCCGGTCTGGCCCCGCGGGACAGGCCCCTTACCCCGCCGCCACGGACGCCCGTGGCCGTCCGCTGACCTGCTGATCTCCTCTTCCGTTGGAGCCTTCGCGTGTCCGTCCTCACTGTTCCCGGCGCCACCGCCGCGTCCCCGCCGGCCTTCTCGCCCGAGGGGATCGCGGCCCGTGCCCGGCGGATCCGGGAACCCGTCCACGTCGTCAGCGGGCCGGACGGCCGGGAGCTGGGGCTCGCGACCGGCCCACCGCCCGGCGTCCCGGTGCTCGGTACGCTGCCACCGCTGTACCCCGAGTGGCTCGGCGGTCGTACCTTCTGCGAGGCGCACGGCGTCCGCTTCCCTTATGTCGCCGGTGAGATGGCGAACGGCATCGCGACCACCCGGATGGTCGCGGCGACGGCCCGGGCGGAGATGCTCGGCTTCTTCGGGGCGGGCGGTCTGGCGTACGCCGAGGTGGAGCGGGCCGTGCACACGCTCGCGCACGAGCTGGAGTCCCGCCCGAACTGGGGTGTCAACCTCATCCACTCCCCGGCCGAACCGGCGCTGGAGTTCCGCGTCGCCGAACTGCTGCTGCGCTGCGGTGTTCCCCGGATCTCCGCGTCGGCGTACATGGAGCTGACCCCGGCGGTCGTGCTGTGCGCGGCCCACGGGCTGCGCCGGGGCGCGGACGGCGACATCATCCGGCGTACACGCCTGTTCGCCAAGGTCTCGCGGCCCGAGGTGGCCGAGAGGTTCCTCTCCCCCGCCCCGTCCGCACTGCTGGAGCCACTCGTCGCCCGGGGGAAGCTCACCCGCGAGGAGGCGGAGCTGGCGGCGCTGGTGCCGGTGGCCGAGGACATCACCGTGGAGGCGGACAGCGGCGGGCACACCGACAACCGGCCGTTGTCGGTCCTGCTGCCGAGGATCACCGTCCTGCGCGACGCGCTGTGCCGGCGGTTCGGATACCGCCGGCCGGTCCGGCTCGGCGCGGCCGGCGGTCTCGGCACACCGGACGCGGTGGCCGCCGCCTTCGCCCTCGGCGCGTCCTACGTCGTCGTCGGCTCGGTGAACCAGACGGCGGTCGAGGCGGGCCTCTCCGACGAGGCCAAGGCGATGCTCTGCGAGGCGGACGTCTCCGATGTGGCCATGGCGCCCTCGGCCGACATGTTCGAGCTCGGGGTGAAGGTGCAGGTGCTGTCCCGGGGAACAATGTTCGCGCAGCGGGCCGGCCGGCTGTTCGCGGCGTACCGGGCCCACGGTTCGCTGGAGGAGATCCCGTCCGCGCTGCGCGCCTCGATCGAACGCGATGTGCTGCGCGCCCCGTTCGACGAGGCCTGGCGGAGTACCCGCGCGTTCTGGGAGGAGCGCGATCCTACGGAGACCGCCCGCGCGGAGGCCGACCCGAAGCACCTCATGGCCCTGGTCTTCCGGGGGTATCTGGGTCGGTCCAGCCGGTGGGCGATCGCCGGGGAGGGGGCGCGGCGGGCCGATTACCAGATCTGGTGCGGGCCCGCGATGGGCGCGTTCAACCGGTGGGTGGCTGGCACCTTCCTCGCCGAGCCGGCGCACCGGTCCGTGGTGCAGATCGCGCTGAACCTCCTCGAAGGGGCCGCCGTGCTCACGCGCGCTCATCAACTGCGCACCTACGGCGTTCCGTTGCCGACCGAGGCGTTCGCGTACACGCCGTGCGAGCTGGCGTGAGCGGCCCCGGAGCCACCCAGGATCCGGCAACAACCGTTCGACCCCGAGGAGAGACCGTGCCCGGCTCCACCCCACGCCAGGTCCCCGTCGCCGTGGTCGGCGTGGGCGCACTGGTGCCCGGCGCGACGGACGCGGCCGGCTACTGGCGGATCGTGACCGGCGGCCGCGACCTGCTCACCGAGGTGCCCGCCTCCCGCTGGCGGGTGGAGGACCACTACGACCCGGATCCGGCCGCCCCCGACAAGACATACGCCCGTCGGGGCGCCTTCCTTCCCGAGGTGGACTTCGACCCGATGGCCTACGGGGTGCCCCCCGCCAATCTGCCGGCGACGGACACCTCCCAGCTGCTCGCCCTGATGGTCGCCGACCAGGTGCTGAAGGATGCCGGCGGCCTGGCCGGGGTGGACCGGGACCGGACCGGTGTCGTTCTCGGCGCGGCCGCCCTCGAACTGCTTCCGCACATGTACGGGCGTGCCCAGCGGCCGCTGTGGCTCGCGGGTCTGCGGGAGAGCGGACTCGGCGAGGCCGAGGCGGAGGCGGTGTGCGACCGCATCTCGGCCCGTTTCGAGCCGTGGCGGGAGTCGTCCTTCCCCGGGCTGCTGGGCAACGTCGTCGCGGGCCGGATCGCCAACCGGTTCGATCTGCACGGCATCAACCACACCACCGACGCGGCCTGTGCCAGTTCGCTGGCGGCCCTGTCGACGGCGGTCGGTGAACTGGCCCTCGGCCGGGCCGACCTGGTGATCAGCGGCGGCGTGGACACCGGGAACGACATCGGCATGTTCCTGTGCTTCTCCAAGACGCCCGCGCTCTCCCCCAGCGGCGACTGCCGGCCGTTCTCGGCCGCGGCCGACGGCACCATGCTCGGCGAAGCGGTCGTCATGTACGCGCTGAAGCGGTTGTCCGACGCGGAGCGCGACGGCGATCGGATCCACGCGGTGATCCGGGGCATCGGCACCTCGTCCGACGGCCGGAGCACGGCGATCTACGCGCCGCTGCCCGACGGTCAGGCGCGGGCTCTGCGCCGCGCCTACGAGGAGGCCGGTTACGGGCCGGAGACCGTGGAGCTGGTCGAGGCGCACGGGACCGGCACGAAGGCCGGGGACACCGCCGAACTGGCTGCACTCACCGAGGTGTTCGCCGCTACGGGTCGCCCGGACGGGCAGTGGTGCGCGATCGGCTCGGTCAAGTCGCAGATCGGCCACACCAAGTGCGCGGCAGGCGCGGCGGGGCTGCTCAAGGCGGTGCTGGCCCTGCACCACAAGGTGCTGCCGCCGACGGTCAAGGTCGACCGGCCGAACCCGGCGGCCGCCGACCCGGACGGCCCGTTCTACGTCAACACCGAGGCCCGCCCCTGGGTCCGGCCGGCCGGTCATCCGCGCCGGGCGGCGGTGTCGAGTTTCGGCTTCGGCGGCAGCAACTTCCATGTCACGCTGGAGGAGTACACGCCCTCGTCCGCCCCGGGGCGTACGGCTCCGCGCCATCGCACGGCCCCGAGCGAACTCGTCCTGTTCAGCGGCGACTCCCCGTCGGACCTGGTACCGCCCGTGCCGGACGACGGGCGTCCGCTGGCCGCGCTGGCGCGGGAGAGCCACGCCGCCTTCTCGTCCGCCGCCCGGGCGCGGCTGGCCGTCGTCGCCACCGATGCCGAGGACCTGCGGAAGAAGCACGCGCAGGCGGCCGAGTCGATCCGGCAGCGGCCCGACGCGGCGTTCTCGACGCCGTCCGGCATCCGGTACGCGTACGGGAAGGGATCGCCCGGCCGTATCGGCTTCCTGTTCCCGGGACAGGGGGCCCAGTACGTCGGGATGGGCGCCGATCTCGCGATGCTGGCGCCGGCCGCCCAGGCCGTGTGGGACCGGCTGGGGCCGACCCGCTTCGAGGGACGCGCCCTGCACCGGGTCGTGTTCCCGCCGCCCGCCTTCACCCACGAGGAACGCACCGCGCGGGCGGCCCTGTTGGACGCCACCGAGTGGGCGCAGCCGGCGCTGGCGGTGCACGCGCTGGCGTTGCTGGAGGTGGTGCGGGGGCTGGGGCTGCGGCCGGACTGCGTGGCGGGCCACAGCTTCGGCGAGCTGGTTGCGCTGCACTGCGCGGGTGTGCTGGACGCCGATGCTCTGGTGGGCCTGGCCCGTCGCCGCGGTGAGCTGATGCGGGACGCGGCGACCGCTTCCGGCGCGATGCTGGCGGTGGCGGCGGACCGTGCGCAGGTGGCCGAGGTGCTGGCCCGTGGCGGCTTCGGCGACCTCTGGCCCGCCAACCACAACTCGCCGCGCCAGGTGGTGCTTTCGGGCTCGGTGGAGGCGGTCGGGCAGGCCGAGAAGGCGTTCTCGGCGGCGGGGGTCGGCACCCGCCGGCTGACCGCGTCGACCGCCTTCCACAGTCCGCTGGTCGCCCCGGCCGTCGAACCGCTCGCCGCGTATCTGCGCACGGTGGCGCTCGCGAAGCCCCGTATCCAGGTCTACGGCAACGCGGACGCGCGGCCGTATCCGTCGGCCCCGGACGAGGTGCGCCGCCGGATCGCCGGTCACCTCGCCTCGCCGGTGCTCTTCCAGGACCAGATCGAGGCGATGTACGCGGCGGGGGTACGCACCTTCGTCGAGGTCGGCGCGGGCGCGGCGCTGACCGGTCTGGTCGGGCAGATCCTCGGCGACCGCGAGCACACGGCGGTGCCCCTGGACCGGTCGGCCCGCTCCGGGGCCGACACCCTGCACACCGCGCTCGGCGAACTCGCCGTACGCGGTGTCCCTCTCGATCTCGACACCCTCTGGGCCCCGTACGCCCGGCCCGAAGCCTCAGCGAAGGAGCCCGAGCCCCGAATGACCGTGAAGATCAGCGGAGGCAACTACGGTCAGTCGCCGCCGCGCGCCGCGTCCGCCGGGCCGCCACCACGGGCCGCGTCCGCCGAACCGTCGCCACGCACCGCGTCCGTCGTCGAACGGTCGCAGCCCGCACCGGAACAGGCACCGCGGCACGGGCCTCGGCCCGCTCCCGGACCGGCTTCCGAACCGGCTTCCGACCCGGCTTCCGACCCGGCTTCCGCACCCGTACCCATTCCCGTACCCGTATCCGCGCCCCACACCCCGGCGGTTCCCATGCCCGCGCAAGCCCCCTCCCCGGTCCCCACCCCGCAGCCGACGTCGGCGTACGGGGCGGCTGTCGCCGACGGCGACTGGCTGGCCGCCGTCGAGAGTGTCCATCGGCAGACGGCGGAGGCTCATGCCACCTGTCAACACCTGCTGACGGAAAGCCATATGGCGTTTCTGCGCATGGCCGAGACGACTCTGGCCGCCATGCTCGGGGGGCCGGGCGCGGGCGGAGCGGTGGAGGTGACGGCCGCCGCGCCGCCGCTGCCGCTGCCCCGGGCCTCGTCACCGCGGCCCGCACCGGCGGCCGTTGCGCCGCCTGCCGCACCTGCCGCACCTGCCGCACCTGCCGCACCTGCCCCAGCGGCTCCGCCAGTTCCGCCGATTCCAACGGTTCCTTCAGCTTCTGTCGTGACCGAGATCCCCGCGCCGGAGGCCACTCCCGCTCCCGCCGGCGACACGGTGTCCTTGTCGCCGGCGGAGCTGGAGGAGTTGCTCCTGTCGGTGGTGGCCCAACTCACCGGCTACCCGACCGCCATGCTCAACATGGACATGGAGCTGGAGGCGGATCTCGGCGTCGACTCCATCAAGCGCGTCGAGATCCTGTCGGCCGTGCGCCGGCAGGTGGGTGATGTGGCGGCGGGAGACGTCGGTCAGCTCGGCAAGCTCCGTACACTGCGCGAGATCGTCGAGGCGCTCACCGGCGACGCCCGGCCCGCCGGGCCCTCCGTGGTCGTCGAAGCTCCCGCCCCGGTGGAAACGACCCACGAGGCGGCCGGACCAACGCCGCCGGCACCGCTGACGCGGCTGGTGCCGCGCATGGTGGAGGCTCCGGCGTCCGGGCTGGCCACGGCGGGCCTGCTGGACGGTCCCGTCGTGGTGACCGGCGAGGGCGGGGACGGGTGCTCGATCGTCTCGCTCGTGGCCCGGAAGCTCACGGAGCACGGCGTGGACGCGACCGCCGCGGCTGAGGTGCCCGAGGGCGCCCGTGGTGTCGTCCACCTCGGCGGACTCACCGCGAGCGACGCTCCGGACGCGGCGCGGGAGGTCCACCGGTCGGCGCTTCGCGCGGCGCGTGCGATGGCGCCACGAGCGGCGGCGGACGGCGGGGTGTTCGTGAGCGTCCAGGACACCGGGGGCGACTTCGGGCTCGGCGGCCACGCGGCCGGCCGTGCGTGGCTGGGCGGGGTCGCCGGGCTGGCCAGGACCGCGGCGAAGGAGTGGCCGGACGCCTCGGTCAAGGTCGTCGACTGCGAGCGGGGCGGCCGGGACGACGAGCAGGTCGCCGAGTCCGTCGTACGGGAACTCCTCCGGGGCGGGGCCGACATGGAGGTCGGTCTCCGCGCGGACGGCGCCCGCGCGCTGCTGCGGACGGCGCCCGAGCCGGTGACGCCCGGCGGCGCGGGACGGATCACCAGCGACTCGGTGATCGTGGCCACCGGAGGGGCGCGCGGGGTCACCGCCGCCGCCCTGCTCGACCTGGCCAGGACCCACCGTCCGAGGATCGCGCTGCTGGGCAGGACCGATCCGGCCGCCGAGCCGGCCGGGCTGGCGTCGGCGACCGACGAGGCGGCGCTCACCCGCCTGCTCGCGGACCGCTCGGCCGGGATCGCGGCGGACTCCTCGCCCGCCCGGATCGCGGAGCGGGCCCGGGAGATCCTGGCGGCGCGCGAAGTACGGGCGACATTGGCGGAGTTGGAGGCCGCGGGGTCGACCGTCCGATACGTACGGGTGGACGCCCGGGACGAGGATGCCCTCGCCGCCGCCCTGCGCGAGGTGCGCGAGACCTGGGGGCCGGTCACCGGCATCGTGCACGGTGCGGGGGTGCTGGCCGACAAGCTGATCGCCGACAAGACCGACGAGCAGGCCGAGCTGGTGATGTCCACCAAGGTGGACGCCCTGCGGGCGCTGCTGGCGGCGACGGCGGACGATCCGCTGGACACGATCTGCCTGTTCTCCTCGGTGGCCGCCGTGTTCGGCAACGCGGGGCAGAGCGACTACGCCATGGCCAATGAGGTCCTGCGCCAGGTCGCGTCGGCCGAGCGGGCCCGCCGCCCCGGCTGCCTGGTGCGGTGCGTGGCGTGGGGGCCCTGGCAGGGCGGCATGGTCACTCCGGCCCTGGCCGCGCATTTCGGCAGGTCCGGGGTGCCGCTGATCCCTCTGGCGCAGGGTGCCGCCGCCTTCACGGCCGAGCTGGACGGGGCCGTCGGCGAGGTCTGCGTCGTCCTGGCGGCCGGGGACGATCCGGCCGCCCTGTCCCCGGCCGGAGACGCGCGTCGCGCCCAGCTGCTGGTGCGCGCGGACACGCTGCCGCAGTTGGCGGACCACGCGCCCGCCGGGACTCCCGTGCTGCCCGTGGCCATGGTCCTGGACTGGTTCGCGGGCGCGGCCACGGCCTGGCTGCCGCAGTCCGGACGGCTCGTCCTGCGTGATCTGCGGGTGTACCAGAAGTACGCCCTGCCGGAGCTCTCCGGGGCGGGCCACCGGCTCACCGTGCTCGGCGGCGGGGGCGCGCCCGGCTCGCCGTCGGGCCTGGAGGCGGAACTGCGGGGCGAGGTGGGCCCGGCGCACTTCCGGGCCGTCCTGGACACCGCGGTCGAGGAGCCCGATGCGGCCGCCTGGGACACCCCGGACGGCCTGAAGCCGCTCGACCGGACCGATCCGTACGACGGGGACGTCCTCTTCCACGGACCCCGGTTCCAGGCCCTGCGCACGGTGCGCGGTGTCTCGGAGCACGGGGCCGAGGCGACCGTCGCGGGCCTGCGGGCCCTGGGCTGGGAAGCGGATGAGCCCGGGCCGCTCGATCCGGCCGCCGTGGACGGAGCGCTGCAACTCGCCCTGCTCTGGGGCGAGAAGGTGCTCGGTGCGGCGACGCTGCCGATGGCCGTCGCCGAATGCCGGGTGCACCGGCGCGGCCCGGTGGACGGCGCCGTGCGCTGTGTGGTGCGGGGACGGAAGGCGCACGACATGGGGGCGCGCTGCGACGCGGCACTGATCGACGCCGACGGGTTCGTCCGGCTCGAACTGCTCGGCGTGGAACTCGTCCGCCGCCCGTCCTGAACCCATTACAGCTCCTCCTGAACCCACTGCCGCCCCTCCTGGCCCCGCCGCCCGGGCCTCGGCCCCGCCGTGAAGCGAGATCCCCATGCATGTCGAACCGATCGCCGTCGTCGGACGGGGCTGTGTGCTGCCCGGCGCGCTGGACCCGGACACGTTCTGGGAGAACATCGCCGCCGGCCGCGTCAGCCTGTCGGCCGCCCCGGCGGACCGGTGGCGGCTGCCGCGCCGCTGGGCGATGGGATCGGTGGACGACCATCTCGACCGCACGTGGACCGATGTCGGCGGTTACGTCCACGGGTTCGACTCCGTCTTCGATCCGGGCGGCTTCGACCTCGCCCCGGAGCGGATCGCCTCGCTGGACCCGCTCTTCCACTGGGTCCTGTACGGGGTGCGGCAGGCGCTCACCGAGGCGGGCCGCACCGGTGAGCGCCTGCCGCGCGGAGGTCTGGTGCTGGGGAACCTGTCGTACCCCACAGCCGCCGGCGCGGCCTTCGCCGAACACGTCTGGCTGTCCGCGCAGCGGCCCCCGCTCCGCGACGCCCTGCTCACGGACGGGCGTCGGGCGCGTCCGGACGCCCGTAACCGCTTCTCCTCCGGGCTGCCCGCCCGGCTCGCGGCCCGTGCGCTCGGGCTCGGCGCGGGGGCGTGGTCCCTCGACGCCGCCTGCGCGTCCTCCTTGTACGCGATCAAGCTGGCGTGCGACCGGCTGCACGACGGCACGGCCGACCTGATGGTGGCCGGTGCGGTCAGCCGCCCCGACCCCCTCTACCTCCATGTGGGGTTCTGCGGGCTGTCCGCGACGAGCCGCACGGGGCGCAGCCGCCCCTTCCACCGGGACGCGGACGGGCTGGTGCACGGCGAGGGCGCCGGGTTCGTCGCCCTGATGCGGCTGTCCGACGCCCGCGCCGCACAGCTGCCCGTGCTCGGTGTGATCCGCGGCGTGGGGCTGTCCAACGACGGGCGCGGCTCCGGGCTGATCAGCCCGTCGGAGGAGGGCCAGGTGCGGGCGATGCGCCTGGCGTACGACGGGGCGGGCGTCGCTCCGGAGTCGGTGTCGCTCGTCGAGTGCCATGCGACGGGGACGCCGGTCGGGGACGCGGTGGAGGCGCGCGGCATGGCCCGGGTCTTCGGGGCGGGTGAGGACGTGCCCATCGGTTCGGCGAAGTCGAACGTCGGGCATCTGCTGGCCTCGGCGGGTGTGGCGGGGCTGCTGAAGGTGCTCGGTGCGATGCGTGCGGGGGTGCGACCGGCGACGCTCGGCGCACAACAGCCCCTGGACGTGCTGGCGGGCACGCCGTTGCGGGTGCTGGCCGCGCCGGAGGAGTGGGTGGGGCCGCGCCGGGCGGCGGTCAGCGCCTTCGGGTTCGGCGGGACCAACGCCCACCTGATCGTCGACGCCCCGGACCGCGCCGCCGCGCCCGCCGGCCCCCGGCCGGGGCACGCCCGGCTGTCCACCGCACGGCCCGACGGCGCGACGGCCCAAGCCCCGACCCCGGCTCCGGCGGCCGACGCGCCCCACACCCGTACACCGGTGGCGATCGTGGCCATCGGCGCCCGGGTCGGCGAGGGAACGTCCACCGAGGACCTGCGCCGGGCGGTGCTGGGCGGTGAACAGCGCGGCCCCGTCGCGGAGATCGCGGTGGAACTGACGGACCTGTGCTTCCCGCCGCTGGCGCTGGAGCGGACCGTACGCCACCAGCTCCTGGTCCTGGAGGCCGCCCGGGAGGCCGTACGGACGGTGCGTCTGCCCCGCGAGCGGACCATGGTGGTCATCGGTACGGGCGTGGACCCGGAGGTGGCCCGCGCGGGCGCCCGCTGGCGGATTCCGTACTGGCTGGAGCAGTCGGGCGTGCCGGTCACGGACGAGGCGGCGGATCTCGCCCGGGAGGCGTTCACCCCGGCGATGACGGCGGAGGGCGTGGTGGGCAGCATGCCGAACCTCGCGGCCAACCGCATCAGCACCCAACTGGACCTGGCGGGGCCCGGGTTCACGGTGTCGACGGAGGAGGCGTCCGGGCTGGTGGCGCTGGAGCTCGCGGCTCGGGCCATCCGGTCGGGCGAGGCCGACGCCGCGCTCGTCGGCGCCACCGACCTGTCCTGCGAAGCCGTCCACCGGGCCGCCCTGCGGGAGCTCGGTCATACGGACGAGACCGGGGACGCGGCCGTCGTCCTGGTCCTCAAGCCCCTGGACGCCGCCCGCGAGGACGGCGACACCGTCGTCGCGCTGCTGGACGAAGAGGCCACCGGCACACCCGACATGGTGATCGGCGACGGCCCCGACGCGGCGTTCGACCCGGCGTCCGCCTTCGGGCGTGCCCATGCCGCGTCCGGGCTGGTCTCCGTCGCGGTCGCGGCGCTCTCGCTCCAGCACCGCGCGGTCCCCCGGCCGGGCGCGCCCGCGGACACCGCGGCAGTCGCCCACACCGCGCGGGCCGTGGTCACCCCGCTGGAGGGGCCGGCCGCGAGCGTACGGCTGCGCGCGGGGGACGCCCGGCCGTGGCTGCGGGGCCCGGCCCCGCGCCTGCGGGTGTTCTCCGGGGCCGACCGCGCGGAAGTGCTGGCCGCGCTGGAATCCGGTACGGAGTCCTCGGCAGGCCCGGCCCGGCTGGCGCTCGTGGTCGACGGCGGCACCGCGTCGGCGGACCGCAGGGAAGTGGCCCGCCGTTGGCTGACGGAAGGCGGAATCCGCCCGGCCGATGTCCTGTACCGGGACGGTCCCGTCACCGGGCAGACCGCCTTCGTGTACACCAACGGCTCGGCCGCGTACCCGGGGATGGGCCATGAGCTGGCGCTCGCGTGGCCGTCGCTGGGCGAGACCGTCCGGGAGGAGCACCGGGCGGTGGGGGCGCGGCTGCGGGCGCGTACGGAGCCCGGAGTGCTCGGCCAGATCTGGGCGGTCGCCGAACTGGCCGTCTTCCACACGGTGTTCAGCCGCGAGGTCCTCGGACTGCGGCCGGACGCCGCGATCGGCTACTCCTCGGGCGAGTCGACGGCGCTGGTCGCGCTGGGCGCGTGGCCGGACGCCCCGGGGCTGTACGAAGCCACCCGGGACAGTGGTCTGTTCACCACCGAACTCACCGGTGAGCTGCGGGCGGTGCGGCGCTACTGGCGGCAGCGGGGCATCCGGGGAGAGAAGTGGTCGAGCCATCTGATCGCCGCACCCGTGGAGGCCGTACGGGCGGAGCTCGCCGGGGAGGCGGCCGTTCACCTGATGGCGGTGAACGCGCCCGGTGTCTGTGTCATCGGTGGCGAGTCCCGGGCCTGCTCGGCCGTCGTGGCCAGGATCGGCGCCGACCTGGCGATCGAGCTGGACTACGACATGGCCGCCCACGCCCCGGAGCTGGCGGAGGTCCGCGAGGTGTGGCGCGAGGCCCACCGCCGCCCCACGGTCGAGGTGCCCGGGGTCCGCTTCTACAGCGGAGCCACCGGCCGGGCGTACCGGCCGACGACCGAGCGGGCCGCCGAGGCGCTCACCGCCCAGGGCCTCGGCACGATCGACTTCGCGGCCACGATCGAGCAGGCCTGGGCGGACGGTGTGCGGATCTTCGTGGAGCACGGGCCGCGCAGGCTGTGCACCGGCTGGATCGAGCGGGTGCTCGGCGACCGGGAGCATGTGGCCGTCGCGCTGGACGCCCCGGGCGACACCGGGCTGCGGCAGCTGTGTCTCGCGGTCGGCGAACTCGTCGTCGCCGGAGTGCCGGTGGAGGCCGACGCACTGCTCGCCCGGCTCGCCGAGGCCGCGACGGAACTCCCGCGCCCCGGCCCCGCCGTCACCGTTCCCGTACCTCCTTCTCCGCGCCTACCGCCCCTGGAGCCCGCCGTGACCGTACTGCCCCGGGCCCCCGAGCTGGCCCCGGTACCGGACAGGGCCCCCGGCCCGCCGCCGTCCACCGACATCGCCGTAACCGTCGCCGTGCCGCCCGCCGGAGGCGAGCCGGAGCCGGGGGCGGCGGGGGTCGGCGGCATGATCGCCCGGCGGCATCTGCGGGTCGCCGCGCTGCACCAGGAGGTCATGGCCGCGCACACCGAGGCGCACCAGCGGTTCCTGCGCATGTCCGCGCGCACCGTCCAGGTGCTGACCACAGCAGGAAGCACGACAGGAGGCACAACAGGCCCCGCACCCACGCCCACTCCCGCCCCTGCACCCGCACCCGGCCCACTGCCCGCCACCTCCGCAACAGCCCTGGGGCCGACCTTCGACCGCGCCCAACTGGAGCATCTCGCCTCCCGCGAGATCTCCAGCCTGTTCGGTCCGCGCTTCGCCGAGCAGGACGGCTACGCGGTGCAGACCCGGATGCCCGGGCCGCCCATGCTGTTCGCCGACCGGGTCACCGGCATCGACGCGGTGCCCGCGGCGCTCGTGCTGCCGGGTCCGGTCCGCACGGACGGGAGGATCTGGACGGAGACCGACGTCCTGCCCGACAGCTGGTACCTGGACGCCACGGGGCGGATGCCGGCCGGGGTGCTGATCGAGGCGGGCCAGGCCGATCTGCTGCTGCTCAGCTGGCTGGGGGTCGATCTCCTCAACCGGGGCGAGCGCGCCTACCGGCTGCTCGGCTGCGAGGTGACCTTCCACGGCAGCCCGCCGCAACCCGGCGACACCCTGTGCTTCGAGATCCATGTCGACGGCCACGCGGAGGCGGACGGGGTCCGGCTGGCCTTCTTCCACTACGACTGTTACGTGGACGGTGAGCTGCGGCTCAGTGTCCGCGAGGGCCAGGCCGGCTTCTTCACCCCGGCGGAGCTGGCGGGCAGCGGTGGTGTCCGCTGGGATCCCGCCGAGCACCCGCCCGGGGACGATCTGCCGCTCGACCCGCCGGCCGTGCGCTGCGAACGGACCCGGTTCGGCACGGACCGGCTGCGAGCCCTAGCGCAGGGGCGTCCGGCGGACTGCTTCGGGCCCGGCTGGGAGGCGACGGCGGCCCATGTGCGCTCGCCCCTGCTCGACGAGGAGCGGCTGCGGCTGCTGGACGAGGTCACCTCGTTCGATCCGTCCGGAGGCCCGTGGGGCCGCGGATATCTGCGCGCGGAGACCGCGTTGTCGCCCGACGACTGGTTCTTCACCGGCCACTTCGAGAACGACCCCTGTATGCCGGGCACGCTGATGCTGCAGGGCGGTCTCCAGGCGATGGCGTTCTATCTGACGGCCATGGGCTTCACCGTCGACCGGGACGGCTGGCGCTTCGAACCGGTCGGCGAGCATCCCGCCAGGGCAATGTGCCGGGGCCAGGCGACCCCGGAGTCCCAGCGGGTCGTCTACGAGGTGTTCGTACGCGGCGTCTCGGCCGGACCGGTGCCCACGCTCCACGCCGACGTCCTCGGCTCGGTCGACGGGGTGAAGGCGTTCCTGGGCCGCGACATGGCGCTCCGGCTGGTCCCCGACTGGCCGCTGTCGCGCTGGCGGCACCTGGGCCCACCCGCCGTCCAGGCCGACGGCGTGCCGGTGCCGCTGCCGCGGCTCGGCGGGCTTGCGGGGCACCGGGAGGAGCAGCCGGTGGCCGTGGCGGCCGACGGATTCCCCTTCGACCACGCGTCGTTGCTGGCGTGCGCGTGGGGCCGGCCGAGCGAGGCGTTCGGCACGATGTACGAGCCCTTCGACGGCACCCGCCGGGTCGCCAGGCTGCCCGGCCCTCCGTACCACTTCATGAGCCGGATCGTGTCGGTGGACGGTCCGCAGGGCGGGATGCGGGAGGGCAGCGTCGTCGTCGCCGAGTACGACGTACCGGACCGGGCGTGGTATTTCGAGGAGAACGCCGGCCGCACCATGCCGTTCGCCGTCCTCATGGAGGTCGCGCTGCAACCTTGCGGATGGCTCGCCTCGTACGTGGGCAGCGCGATGACCAGCGAGGCGGACCTGCTGTTCCGCAATCTCGACGGGTCGGGAACGGTCACCGGCGAGGTCACCCCGGCGACACGTACGGTCCGCACCAGGGCCGAGCTGACCCGCCTCTCGCACAGCGGAGACATGATCATCGAGTCGTTCCTGGTGACGTGCACGGCCGACGACATCACCGTGTTCGAACTGTCCACGGTCTTCGGCTACTTCCCCCCGTCGGCCTTCGACGACCAGCAGGGTCTGGCGACTTCGGCGGACGACCGGGCCCGTCTGGACGAGCCCTGCGGCCGTACGGTCGACCTGACCACCCGCCCCGCCCGGTACTGCTCCGGGGAACCGCGCCTGCCGGGGCCGATGTTGCTGATGCTGGACCGGATCACGGGCCACTGGCCGGACGGCGGACGCGCGGGGCTCGGGCGGCTGCGGTCGGAGAAGGACGTCCACCCGGACGCGTGGTTCTTCCGGGCCCACTTCTTCCAGGACCCGGTGCAGCCGGGCTCGCTGGGCATCGAGGCCATGTGCCAGCTTCTCCAGTACCACCTGCTCGAACGCGGCGCGGCCGACGGGATCGCCGCCCCCAGGTTCGAACCGGTGCTGCCCGGCCGCGAGGCGGCCTGGACGTACCGCGGCCAGATCACCCCGGCCAACCGGCTGATCCGGGTGGACATGGACATCGTGGAGAGCGGCACGGACGCACAGGGCCCCTATGCCGTGGCGGACGCGTCGCTGTGGGGCGACGACACGTGTATCTACCGGGTGCGGGGGCTGGGTATGCGCGTGGTGCCGGGGGCCGTGTCCGTACCCGTGCCCGTGCCGTGAGCGGGAGCACGCGTCGCTACAGCTCGTAGGACATCCGTAGCGCGGTGAGCCGGATCGTACGGCCGGAAGCGAGGACTATGTGGCTCAGCGACATGCCGACACCCTATGCGTACGATTAGCGGCCGAGAATTGTCCCTGCACCGCATGGTGATCAAATGCGGGTCCCTTGGGCCGGCCGTCGGCGAAGTGCCGGATTGGCTCGTTCCCTACTGTTCCGGCGGCGGGCGTCATGGGGCGGGACCGGCTCATGAATACGCTTCGCAGGGCCAGGCTAGAGTGCACGTTCCTGCTGTTTCCGCCACCGGGCGGGACCGCAGCCGGAAGTGACGAGGTTCGGTCTCAGACCTGCGAAGGCGAGGGTTTTCATTGACGGGGGCGAGCGGGCGACGACCCACGGCGGTTGTGCTCACGGCTTTGCAGGTGGAATACGAGGCGGTTCACCGGCACATGGTGGACCACCGCACGGTGGAACTGCCGGAGGGCACCCTTCTCGACGTCGGCCGGATACCCGGCCTCAATTGGGAGGTGGCGCTGGCGGAGACGGGGCCCACCAATACCCGTGCAGCCCTCGTCACGCAGTCAGCGATCGGGCATTTCGACGCCGAGGCCGTGCTCTTCGTCGGCGTCGCCGGTGCGCTCAAGGACGACATCCGTCTCGGTGACGTCGTCGTCGCCAGCAAGGTTCACAGCTACCACGGTGGACGCGAGAGCCTGGACGGGTTCTCGGCCCGCCCGGACACCTGGTCGCCGGAGTACGCCGTGGACCAGCTGGTGCGCTCCGCCTGTCGTAACAAACCCTGGGCTCTTCTCCTCCCGGGCCCCCGTCCGGCCACACCGCCCAAGGTGCATTTCGCGCCGATCGCGTCGGGTGACGTGCTCCTCGGCAACCGCGACTCCGAGACGGCTCGACGGATCCGCCGGCACTACAACGACGCGGTGGCCATCGACATGGAGAGCCACGGCGTCACCCAGGCGACCAGGATGAATCGCGCGGTGCGGGCCCTCACCATCCGCGGCATCAGCGACTTCGCCGACCCGGACAAATCCGCACGGGACGCCGCCGGATCCCAGGAGACGGCGTCGCGGCACGCCGCCGCGTTCGCCATGCGGGTGCTGCGCGACCTGCGCCCGCAGCGCCAGGTGGCCCAGGAGCCCCGCAGCGCACCCGCCGTGGTCATGGTGTCCGCCCCCGACCGCTCCACCCGGTCGGCCGCCTGGGGCAGTCGGCCCGTCCTCGACGTCGCAGGTCAGCAGTACCTGCTGTACGAAGGCCCCGGCGACCTCGTTCACGAATCGCGGGACGGCGACGTGCTGCGACGTCAGGCAGTGGCTCGCGTGGTGCCCGACGGAGCCGGTCGCGGTGCTTATGCCTGGCTGCGCCAGGTCGAACGGACAGGGCCGCCGCCGGGCCCGGACCAATTCGACCCCCTGGCCGCACTCGAACGGGAAGCCGAGCTGTGCCGCAGGCTCCATGGCCCCGGTGTCGTACAGCTGACGCGCAGCGGGAAGACCTCCACACTCGCTCTGGCCTGGCCGGACGACCCCAAGCTCGGCAGACCTCCGGGGACCGTCCATGAGCTGCTGCCCGAGTCGCCGACGCCGACGGATCCGCACCACCTGTGGTCCCTCGTGAAGGGGCTCGCCGACATCGCCCAGAGTCTCGAACGGTTGAGCGACGCCGGCTACTCGCACCGTGCGCTCCGACCGACCGCGGTCGTCATGCACCGGCCCCGGATGGTGCTTCGCGACTTCGGCCTGGCCACCGTGCCGCCGCGCCGGGGCGAGAACGCCGGGCCCTACCAGGCGCCCGAGCAGCGACACGGCTCCCGCGTCCGCCCGGGGCCCGCCACCGACGTCTACCAGCTGGGCGCGCTGCTCCACCGCGCGCTGACCGGCCGCATCCCCGACCCCGGGCTGCCCGCCTACCGCGGCTCGGAATCCGTACCGGACCGTCTCGTCCACGCGGTCGCCGGCGCGCTGCGGGAGGATCCGGCGGCCCGCCCCGGGGCGCGTACGTTCCGCCTCGCACTGATCTCCGCCGCACGCGAGCTGGCGTCCGTCCCGCCGCCCCAGCGCTGAGGAGCGCCGCCGATGTCCGTCACCCCCGTCGCCCTGCGCGCTCCGCTGGTCCTCGTCCCGGGTTTCCGTCTCGACGAGCAGCTTCGCGGGAAGGCCGAGACCAGCGCCGGCCTGCCACCGGACGTCTCGCAGATCGTTCACGACCTGAACCGGCTGAAGGCCGGCGTGGCCGTGACCGTCAACCCGGCCGGCGGCAAGTACAAACCGTCCTTGCTGGTTCACACCCGTACGTACCGGATACGCCTCGAAGCCACGAACCGAGGGACCGGCTACCTCGTCAAGCACATCGATCCGCTGCGCCTCGCCGACCATGCGCGCCTCGCCAGGTCCTGCCTCGTGGTGCGCCCGCCGGCCTGGCACATGGTGTTCGAGTTGAAGGCTGTGCCCACGGGCTCGGACGCCCAGTGGCAGGTCCTCGAACAGGCCTGGCAGCGTCTCGGCCAGACACAGCCGGATCGGTCGGACGCCCCTTCCGGCGACGACGCCCAGGCGCGGTTCCTCGACTCCGTGGACCGGCTCATCGACGCCACCGAGGAGATCACCACCCGGGAGGAACGCCAAGCCGCCCCCTTCCTGTATCAGAGCTTCACGGCCACCGGTGGCAAGCGCGGCAAAACCGCTCAGTCCGTCTACGAGTTCCAGCTCGTCGGTTCGGAACCGCCGCCGTCCGGCGCCTTCGTCCGTATTCAGGGCGACACGGACACCCGTGGCAAAGTAAGCCGGGCATCGGACCGGTACGTCACCGTCCGCTTCGATCAGCCCGTGTCATGGGACCGGCTGCCGACGCGCGGCGCTCTGGAGCTCATCCCCAGCAGCGTGATCTTCAACAAGCAGCGGCAGGCCGTGGCGAGCCTCCGCGCGCACGACTCGAAGAACCCCGGGCTCCTGCCCGCGGTGGTCGAGCACCACGTGCGCCCGATTCCGGCGACCGACGCGCAACCGCACCAGCCACTCGATCCCGAACAACTTCGCGCATTCCGCGCGGCGTTGACCACTCAGGACCTGCTGGTGGTGCTCGGTCCGCCCGGCACGGGCAAGACCCGGACGATCACGGAGATCGCCCACACCGCCGCGACGACGTCCGCCGTGGACAGCGGGCGGGTGCTCGTCACCTCCCACACCAACCGTGCCGTGGACAACGTGCTGGCCCGGCTCCCGCAAGATCTCGTCGTGATCCGGGTCGGCGACGAGAGCAAGGTGCACGCCGACGTCAAACCGCTGCTCCTGGAAGAACAGTCGGAGGGCCTCTCCGAAGAGATCCGGCACGCCATGGCCCAGCGTACGCAGGCCTACAAGGAGGCGGCGGACGTAGAGCCCCGGACCGCCGAGCTCGCCGCGCGCGTTCAGCAGGTCGACAGCCATGCCGAGGAGGCACGGACCGCGGACCTGCGCCTGCACGCGGCGGCCCGGGCCGCGGCCGCGCCGGCCCACGAGCGGTTGACGGCGCTCGGGTCGGAGGAACAGATGCTGCGGACGCTCCTGGAGGATCGGACCGAGCGTGCCGATCGGCTCCGGGCGAAGGCCCACTCCGCCCGGCAGCGTTCCGACGCCCTGTTCACCGGTCGCCTGCACCGCTTCCGGGCTCGCCGCCGGGAAGCGGAGCTCACCACCGAGAGCGCCGAGATCGAGAAGCTGAACGCGTCCCTCCACGACGTCCTGCGGCAGACCGAGGCGGCGGGCGCCGAGGCGGAGCGCGCGGCCCGCGAGGACACAGCCGTCATCGCGGCCCGAGCCATGCGACAGACGGCGGGTGACCACCTCGCCAAGAGCGTTCAGTCCGCCTACGAGGAGGCCGACAGGGCCGTACACGCGCTGCGCGCGGTCGTGCCGACGGCGGCACTACCTGCGCGCCTGTCGGATCCGGCCGACGCGGCGACCGCGCTGCGCGAGCTGCACCGGCAGCTGACCGACTGGATCCCGGTGCTTGCACGACGCCAGGAACTGACCGGCCAGTGGCGAGCCGCCATCGCCCAGGACCCGGGGCAGCTGGTGCCCGAGCTCGTCCGCTACGCCCATGTGGTCGGCGCCACCTGCATCGGCGCCGCGTCACGCCCCGAACTGTCGGGCGTGGAATTCGACCTGGGAATCATCGACGAGGCCGGCCAGATCGGCATCGCTGACACGCTGGTGCCGCTGACCCGGGTTCGCCGTGGTGTCCTGGTCGGCGACGACCGGCAGCTGCCACCCTTCCGCGATGCCGACGTGGACGAGTGGGCGCAGAGCATCGGCGATCCCGAACTGGTCCGGCTGATGTCGCAGAGCGCCTTGGAGCGCCTACGTGCCGGACTGCCCTCTTCGCATGTCGTGCAACTGGCCCGCCAGCGCCGTATGCCCGCCGAGATCGCCGACTTCATCTCGGCCGCCTTCTACCGGGGACAGCTGCTCACGGAGAAGGAGCACCGTCACCGCGATCCGCTGTTCACCAGCCCGATGGCCTTCGTCGACACGGCCGCGCTGCCCGACCGCGTACGTCATGAGTCAGGGCGCGGCCGCAAAGAAGGCCGCGGACACAAGGGGCCCTTCAACCCGTGCGAAGCGCGCCTCCTCGCCAGGCTCGCCGCCTTCTACCACCGCCGCGGAGCCGAGTGGACGGTCATCGTCCCCTACCTCGCCCAGCGGCTGGAGGTCGTCCGTCAACTGACCCCGCTGATCGGCGATTCCCAGCTCGCGGACGCCTCGGTCGGCAGCGTCGACTCCTACCAGGGTGGCGAGTGCGACATCGTCCTGTACGGCTTCACCCGCAGCAACCCGGAGGGTCGGATCGGCTTCCTCAAGGAGCTGCGCCGTGCCAACGTCGCCTTCACCCGGGCCAAGAGCCAGCTCGTCATGACCGGCGATCTGAGCACGCTGATGCGTGCGGACGACCCGGGGTTCCGCACGCTCATCGGTGACCTGCATCAGCATCTGCTCGACCGCGGCGATCTGCGGGGCCACCGGGAGGTCATGGCGGCTCTCGACGAAACCGTCCCGGACCTGGGGGATGCCACCGGTCCGGCCCGGGAAGGATTCCGGCCATGACGACCGCACCTCGTCTGATGAAGTTCCCCGAGGAGCGGGTTCTGGAGGACGCCGCCTTCGGGCAGGGCATCGTGCCGTCCCGGCTCCACGCACTGCTGCTGCCGGTGTGGAAGGTGGAGATCCGCGCCGATATCACCGAGGGCGAGGCCTTCTCCCTGATCGACCGCTTCCTGGAGCGCGGGCTGCGCCACGGCGCCCTGGACACCGTGGACGAACTCGCGGCCTTCTTCGCACTGGACCGCGCCCTGGTCGCGCAGGCCGTGCGTTTCCTGACCGCGATCGGCCACACGCAGGAGGGGCCCGGCGGCCTGCTGCGCTTGACGCCGCTGGGACAGCGCTCCGTGGACGACGACATCCGTTACGTGGTCACCCGCCAGGACCGCCGCCATCTGTACTTCGAGGCACTGAGCTGCGGGCCTCTGTCCCGGGCCCACTACGACGACGAGGTCGTGACGCTGCTCTCCGCCGAGGAGATGGACCGGGCGCAACGCAGCAGGCACTACCCGCGCTTCACACCGTTCGCCGTGGCGTCCGGCTTCGACCGCTCGGCTCTCGACCGCCTCAAGAGCCGCACCGACCGCGCCCGGTTCAACCTCCCCGTCGCCCTGGACGCCGTGGAGTGCCTCGGCGAGACACTCGTCTTCCTGCCCGTCTACCTGGTACGCGGCCGGGAGGGGCTTCTGGTCTACGGCCAGGCCGAGGCGGGAACGGCACACGACCCGGAGCTCAGTGCGCTCTGTGCCGGTACGCCGGAACTGATCAGCGTGCTCGACAACGAGGAACTGGACACGGAGGCGGACGAGCGCCTGCTGCGGTCCGCCCGGAAGTGGCTCGACGAGCAGGGCCTCGACGCGGTCGCCCCGGAACAGGACGAGGACGGCACCTGGTCGGTCTCGCTGCCCTCCGCAGCCTTCGGCGAGCAGGGCATCCCGTACACCCGCGTCGGAAGCTATCGCATGGCGGGCAGCCGCTTCTTCCGCGTCTGGTGCCCGGAGGAGACACCACGGAAGCTCAGCCTTCTCCACCGCCTGGACCAGAGGATGGGCTCGCGCCGGCAGGTCACCCGACCGGAAGCGGAAGAGATCATCACTCGCCTGGCCCGCCAACTACGCTTGGACGTACCCGATGTGTCCCGCCTCCGCAGCGGCGCGGAGAAGATCGGACTCAGCGGTCTGGAAGCCCAACTGGCTCGTCTGGAGAAGGAACGCCTGTGATCGGTATCGACCAACTCCTGCTTGCCGAGTACGAGCAGCTCAAGCAGGAGCAGCGAGCGAGGATCGGCTTCCGCGACAACCTCATCTACGCCACCCTCGGCGTCATGGCGGCGGTCGTCGGCTCCACTCTCGCCCGGGGCGGACACCTCGAAATGCTTCTGCTGCTTCCCCCGCTGTCCGTGGTCCTGGGGTGGACCTATCTGGCCAACGACGAGAAGATCTCCGCCGCCGGCCGGTACATACGCGACCATCTGTCCCCTCGCCTCAAGGAGTTGGCATCGCCCCAGGCCGACATCTTCGGCTGGGAGTCCGCGCACCGTCGCGATGTGCACCGCCGCTCCCGGAAGCGGTTCCAGCTCGCCGTGGACCTCATGACGTTCTGCGGAGCACCGATCGCCGCATTGACCGTCTACTGGCTGCTCGGCCCGACGCCCTGGCCGCTGCTGGTGATTTCGCTGGCCGAGGCGGCCATGGTCATCGGCCTGGCCGTCCAGGTCGTCCGCTACGCCGAACTCGGGCACTGATCCCACCCGGCGGCGGACAGGGGCGAGCGCCCGTCAGAAGTCCTCGGCGTACAGCCTCCTCGTCCCGTCCAGGCGGTCGCGGAGGTGGGCGATCGCCTGCTCCGGCTCCCCCGCGCGCACCAGGCGCTCCGCCTCCGCGATCGCGCGACCCACGGTGCCGTACGGGATCAGCTCCGCGGCGGGCGCGCTCCAGGAGGAGGGTCCGGCTTCCGGCTGTCCGGAGCGGTCGCGCGGTTCGAGGATCCGGGCGCGGGCGAGGGCCAGTTCGTCCGGGTGGCCGTCGTGCCGGGTGTAGTAGTCGTCCACGTACGCTAGGGCGTCCGCTGCTCGGCCGGCCTCGACGAAGAGACGGCAGAGCAGATGGATGATCCAGTCGGCGTGCCCGCCGGGTGTCTCCGCGACACGGCGCAGTATCTCCGTCGCCTCGTCGTGGCGGCCGTGCCGTGCGAGGAGTTCGGCCAGTTCGCAGGCCGCGTGGGGGTCTCCCTCGTCGGTGTACCCCCTCAGCAGAGCGACCGCTTCCTCGGTTCGGTCCTGTTCCTCCAGGAGGCGGGCGAGCGCGCCGCGGGCGTATTCGTCCACGTCCTCGGCGAGACACGCGCGCAGCTCCGCTTCGCGTCCGTGCCGGGCCAGGAGAGCGGCGAGTTGCTCGGCGTGGTCGGCGAACACGATGCCGTCGACACTGACGTGGTTCCTGAGCAGTGCGGCGGCCTCGTCGACACGGCCCTGTCGTTCCAGGAGTGTGGCGTGCAGGGGGACGGTGTCCCAGTCGTCGGTCGTCCTCGGCTCGAACGGGGTCGTCGCACCCACGCCGACGGGTGGGAGCAGGGCTGCGATCTCCGCGTCCCTGCCGTGGTCCGCGGTGAGTTCCACCAGCACCTCGGCGAGGGAACTGTCGGCGGTCCGGGGGCCGAGCAGTGCGACGACCTGGTCGATGTGGCCCTGCCGGGCGAGCAGGGGCGCGAACTCGCGCACGGCCTCCCGATGACCGGATGCGGCGTGCGGGCGCAGCAGATCGGCGGCTTCGTCGACCCGGCCCCGGGCTGCGAGCAGTCGGCATACGGCGCGGACGGCCGTCCACCACCCGGTGGAGGCGAACGGCTCCAGGAGCGCCAGCGCCTCGGCCAGCCCGTCGGGGTCGCTGCCGGCGACGGCGGCTTCGGCGAGTACTTGGGCGCAGAACCAGTCTCCGCGTGCCGCGGCTTCGCGGAGCACGCCGTCATGGCCGTGCTCGTGGAGGGCCGTGGCCACGGCGGGCGGTATCCAACCGTCGTACGTGCGGTGGCGGTGGTCCAGGTCGGCTGCGTCCATGATCATGGATTCTAGGCGGCCGGGAACGAACCCGCCCGAGGCGCCGTCGCGCTCAGGCGCAGGCCGGGCACAAGCCGCGGTAGGTGATGTCCACCGAGCCGACGGCGAAGCCGAACCGCTCGGCCTCGGGAAGGTCGCCGATGGCGTTGCCGGAGGGGTGGACGTCGCGGACCGTGCCGCAGCCGGAGCACACCAGGTGCTGGTGGGGGCGGCGCGCGTTCGGGTCGTAGCGCTTGGCGCGGCCCACGGTGGAGACCTCCAGCACCTCGCCGAGCGCGACGAGCTCGCCCAGCGTGTTGTAGACGGTCGCGCGGGAGATCTCGGGCAGTCGCGCGGCGGCCCGCAGATGCACCTCGTCCGCTGTCAGGTGCACATGGTCGCCGTCGAGGACCTCCGCGACGACACGCCGCTGCGAGGTCAATCGCCAGCCACGGGTCCGCAGCCGCTGAAGGAGGTCACTCATCTCGTCTCACCTGCTCCGGTTCGCGGGGGCGTGCGGCCCTCGGAAGATCCGACAGATCCGACGACACGCGCCCTGGCCATTATAGTTTTAGCGCACTTCTTGACTTGGACGAAGTCCATCGTAGGATCGATCCCGGCGACATCCAAGAGACAGGAAGACTCCGGTACGGCAGCAGAGACACGCGGCGGGACTCCGCCGGTCGACCGCGCAGCGCCGCCAGCCGGCCAGGCGCCGTCCTCGCCACACCGCCCGGGACCGTCCGGTCCGGTGGTCCGTGAGGCGTTCGGGCGACCTGCGGCGAGACCCCGGCACACAGCGTGCCCCTTCTGCACGGCCCGAATCCTCCTCCCCCGTTCAGCGCCCCACGACCCGCCGGGTCCGGAAGGATTGCTCATGACCGAGAACCACGAGTCGCACGTCTTCGACCCCGTCACCCCGGATTCGCCCGAGACGGCCGTCCCCGAGGTGCCCGAGGCGCAGGCGGCCGGCTGCCCCGTGGCCCACGGCCGCGCGCCGCACCCCACGCAGGGCGGCGGGAACCGCCAGTGGTGGCCGGACCGCCTCAACCTGAAGATCCTCGCCAAGAACCCCGCCGTGGCGAACCCGCTCGGTGCGGACTTCGACTACGCGGCCGCGTTCGAGGCGCTCGACCTGCCCGCGGTGAAGCGGGACATCGCCGAGGTGCTCACCACCTCGCAGGACTGGTGGCCGGCCGACTTCGGCAACTACGGACCGCTGATGATCCGGATGGCCTGGCACAGCGCCGGCACGTACCGCATCAGCGACGGCCGCGGTGGCGCGGGCGCCGGTCAGCAGCGCTTCGCCCCGCTGAACAGCTGGCCGGACAACGGCAACCTGGACAAGGCCCGCCGACTGCTGTGGCCGGTCAAGAAGAAGTACGGCCAGGCGCTGTCCTGGGCCGACCTGCTGATCCTCACCGGCAACGTCGCCCTGGAGACCATGGGCTTCAAGACCTTCGGCTTCGCCGGTGGCCGCGAGGACGTCTGGGAGTCGGAGGAGGACGTCTACTGGGGCCCGGAGACCACCTGGCTCGACGACGAGCGCTACACGGGCGACCGTGAGCTGGAGAACCCGCTCGGCGCGGTCCAGATGGGCCTGATCTACGTCAACCCCGAGGGCCCCAACGGCAACCCGGACCCGGTCGCGGCCGCCCGCGACATCCGTGAGACCTTCCGCCGGATGGCGATGAACGACGAGGAGACCGTCGCCCTCATCGCCGGTGGCCACACCTTCGGCAAGACGCACGGCGCGGGTCCGGCCGAGAGCGTCGGCGCGGACCCGGAGGGCGCCCCGCTGGAGGAGCAGGGCCTCGGCTGGCGCAGCTCGTACAAGTCGGGCAAGGGCGGGGACGCCATCACCAGTGGTCTGGAGGTGACCTGGACCAGCACGCCGACCAGGTGGGGCAACGAGTTCTTCCACAACCTCTTCGCCTACGAGTACGAGCTGACCGAGTCTCCGGCCGGTGCGAAGCAGTGGGTCGCCAAGGACGCCGAGGCGACCATCCCGGACGCGCACGACGCGTCGAAGAAGCACAGGCCGCAGATGCTCACCACCGACCTGTCGCTGCGCTTCGACCCGGCCTACGAGCAGATCTCGCGCCGCTTCCAGCAGAACCCGGACGAGTTCGCGGACGCCTTCGCCCGCGCCTGGTACAAGCTGACGCACCGTGACATGGGCCCGATCCAGCGCTACCTGGGCTCCGAGGTGCCCTCCGAGGTGCTGCTGTGGCAGGACCCGCTGCCCGCGCGCACCGGTGAGCTGCTGGACGCCGCGGACATCGCCGCGCTCAAGGAGCAGGTGCTCGCCACGGACCTGACGGTGGCGCAGCTGGTCTCGGCCGCCTGGGCCTCGGCCTCTTCCTTCCGCGGCAGCGACAAGCGCGGCGGCGCCAACGGCGCCCGGGTCCGTCTGGAGCCGCAGCGCGGCTGGGAGGCGAACGACCCGGACGAGCTGGCCCAGGTCCTGCGTGCCCTGGAAGGCATCCAGGAGTCCTTCAACGCCAAGGGCGGCAAGCAGGTCTCGCTGGCCGACCTGATCGTCCTCGCGGGCAACGCGGCCGTCGAGCAAGCGGCCGAGGACGCCGGCGTCGAGGTGCAGGTGCCGTTCTCCCCGGGCCGGGTCGACGCCACCCAGGACCAGACGGACGTCGAGTCCTTCGCCGCCCTGGAGCCCGCCTACGACGGCTTCCGCAACTACGTCGGCAAGGCCGCCCGTCTGCCCGCCGAGTACCTGCTTCTCGACCGGGCGAACCTGCTGACGCTGAGCGCTCCGGAGACCACCGTTCTGGTCGGCGGTCTGCGGGTGCTGGGCGCCAACACCGGCGGCTCGAAGCGCGGGGTGCTCACCGACCGCCCGGGCACGCTGACCAACGACTTCTTCGTGAACCTGCTCGACCTGGGCATCACCTGGAAGTCGACGTCGTCGGCGCAGGACGAGTTCGAGGCCCGGGACGCGTCCGGCAAGGTCAAGTGGACCGGTACCCGCGCCGACCTGGTCTTCGGCTCCAACTCCGAGCTCCGTGCCCTCGCCGAGGTGTACGCGAGCGACGACGCGCGGCAGAAGTTCGTGACGGACTTCGTCGCCGCCTGGGCCAAGGTCATGGACCTCGACCGCTTCGACCTGGTCTGACGACCGTGCCCGAGCCGTATCGGCTCGACCGGTAACGCTGTGGGGCCGGTGCGTACGCGCACCGGCCCCACAGCCGTCCGTGCGCCCGCACTCCGCTCAGGCGAGGTCGTGGACGGCCGGCTTCCCGGCGAGCTGCGCCGCGACGACCGGTCGCTGCCGGTCGAACCAGGCCACGGTGCGCGCCAGCCCGTCGTGCAGGGCGGTCCTCGGCTGCCAGCCGAGGAGTTCACCGGCGAGGGTGAGATCGGGGCGGCGTCGTCTCGGATCGTCCTCGGGCAGGCGCCGGTGTTCGATGACCGGGGGCTCCCCGCCCGCGGCCCGCGCGATCTCCGTCGCCAGTTGGAGAACGGTCCGCTCCTCGGCGCCGCCGAGGTTGACCGGACCGGGGGCCGAACTCCGGGCCAGCGCGAGCAGACCGTCCACCAGGTCGTCCACGTAGCACAGGGTCCGGGTCTGCAGTCCGGAGCCGTAGACCGTCAACGGCTCCCCGGCGAGGGCCTGCCGTGCGAAGTTGGGGATGATGCGGCCGTCGTCGGTACGCATGCGGGGGCCGTACGTGTTGAAGATCCTGGCGATTCCGGTGTTCAGCCCGCGGCTGCGGCGGTAGGCCATGGTCAGCGCTTCGGCGTACCGCTTCGCCTCGTCGTAGACGGACCGTTCTCCGACCGGGTTGACGTTCCCCCAGTACGACTCCCGCTGCGGATGCTCGGCCGGGTCGCCGTACACCTCCGAGGTCGACGCGAGGACGAACCGGGCGCCCCAGGCCTGTGCCGCCTCCAGGGCGTGTTCGGTGCCCACGGAACCGGCTCGCAACGTCTCCAGGGGCGCTGTGAGGTAGTCCGCCGGGGACGCGCGGGACGCGAGATGGAACACCATGTCGACCGGCCCGGACGTCTTAATGGGCTGCTCCACGTCGCCCTCGACGAAGGAGAATCCCCGTCGGGCCGTCAGCTCCGCGATGTTCTCCAGCCGTCCCGTGCTGAGATTGTCGACGCAGACGACCTGAATTCCCTCTCTCAGGAGAAGTTCGCAGAGATGGGAGCCGACGAATCCGGCCCCGCCCGTCACCAGTGCTCGCCCGGCTGAACGCACCCAAGACTCCCCTCAATGCCCGAACTTCGACCTTCGACATTCGACCTGATCTTCGACCTCGCGGAATCAATAAATCGGATCCTTGCCAGGAAGGTGTTCTCTGTCAATCACGGCGCAACTAGTTGCCACCGGAACGAAATAGGCAACAAGTTGCCATGGTTTTCGCATTGCACACCCGACCCGCCCCGCATAAATTTCGCAATCCTGACAGGACCGTCTCCCGTGAGGATTTCCGCATGCATGCCGAACGTCACCAGGACCCGTCCCTCGTCGCCGTGCACGTCAACTGGACCGGCCCGCACCGCAAGGGCTGGCGACGTGTCGGGCTCGGGTTCCGGGAGAAGATCCAGCAGCCCTACGAGCTTCCGGCGGAGGAGATCGTCACCACCGTGCACAGCGTCCTGTCGTGGCGGGCCCACCACGGCACGATCCACCTCCTCACGGACGATCTCGGCCGCTCCTACGCCGAGGAACAGCGCCTCGCCGGTCTGTACGACCGGGTCGACACCTCTCTGAACGCACTGGACTCCGCCGGAATCGACCCGATCCTCTACCCGACGGCCGGCAAGATGTTCGCGGCGACGCTGCACTCCGCCCCCTTCGCCGTCATCGACACCGATCTCTACCTCCGTAAGCCACTGGATCTGGGCGGGCGCCATGGCTTCGGCTTCGCCCATTGGGAAACGGTGGACAACGTCGTCTATCCCGACCCGGCGACCCTTCCCGCACCCGAAGGCGTCGATCTCTCCGACTGGAAGTTCGACACCCTGGCCGCGAACATGGCCATATCCCTTTTCTTCGACGACCTTCATCGCGCGGAGTACGCGCGAACTGCAGTCGCTTTCATGAAGGGAAATTCGGCCCCTTATGACGGCCTGTCCATGGCACGTGCCCTGTTCGCCGAGCAGCGCATCGCGCCGGCCGTCGCCCAGGCGCGCGGTATCGAACTCCGGCCGGTCACCGACCGCCTCTGGAAGACCGACGAAGGCCTCTGGGACGGCCCTTCGTACGCCGCCGACTTCCATCACACCTGGCATCAGAAGCATCTCCTGCGGCAATTCCCGGAGTTGTGCGCCGCCTACCTGCGCTACCTGCTGGAAGACCTGCTGTGGCGGTTCCCGGACGCCTTCGAGCTCCTGCTCGGGATCCCGGCCCTCACGCCGCACCACTCTCTGATCCGAGCCACTCGTCACGATCTCCTCGAACACGGCCCGACGACCCAATGGCCGGCAGCAGCCCCCGGGAGCACGCCTCGAAACCGGCCTGGAAGCGGCTGTCGGCACCCAGATCCTGCATGATCTCGGAGATGTGACGCCGGCAGGTCCGCACGGAGAGACCGAGCCGGCGCGCGACGGCTTCGTCCTTGGCGCCGCCGGCCAGGAGCTGGAGGATTCTCTGCCGGAGATGGCCGGCCACCTGGGCGCGGTCCGTTCCGGGCGCCGGCAACGGGGCCCCCTGCGCCCAGGCCGTGCGGCACACGCCGGCGAGCAGGGCGATGATCAGGGGCTGGTGGATCACCAGCGTCGTCGTGCGGCCGGGGAGGGCGGAGCCGTCCGGGGACCGGCCCGGCACCGACACGAGGCAGCAGTCGTCGTCGAAGACGATCACCTGAGCCGGCAGGTCGACGGCGGTACGGAGATCGGCCCCCGCCCCGTTGAGGTGCTCCATCAGTGTGGGCGTGGGCGCGCAGGAGCGAACACCGTGCTGGAGAGCGCCGCGCAGCCGCACCCCGCGCGCCATGGCCTCGGTGAGCAGCGTCGCCGCCGTGTCCCGGAAGGGCCAGGGCTGTTGGTCGTCGGGGTGCAGGACGTACAGGCGTCTGCGGCAGGCCGCGAGTTTCTCGGAGAACAGGGTCGCCAATTTCGCGGGATCGTCGATGATGTCGATGTGCTGGTGGGAACGCGCTCCGGTGACGGTCTGGTGGACCGGTATCAAGGACTGCAACTGGGTGCGCAGTTGCTCGGCCACCACCGCGCTGCGGCGCGCTTCGTCCTCCAGCGGGACGACGAGCCGCACCATGGCCAGCCGCGGTTCCACGGCGCGCCAGGAGTCGGGCCGGCCCGGTTCCTTCTCGACGACGCACAGTTCGGTGAGCAAGCGGTATATCGCGTTCACCCGTTCGGGCTGGATACCGAATCGCCGGCAGAGATAGCGATCATCGCGCCTGCCGTATTCCAGTAGATGCTCATAGGCTGCAATTGCCAGCGTGTCCAACTGGATGGGTCTTCCGGCGGTCTGCAACATTTTACCCTCCGGCCCTGAATCCTCGCACGACATTTCATGGAGGCATCGAATTCATTCGATGTCGCCAGTCGGTCTGGCTTGTCATCGATGCCAGCATTGTCCGGTTTTAGGCTTGACGCCCCGTTCACCGTCGAGATCGTAAGTCGGGGAGATCTCCGACTGCAATACCCCGCTGAAAGTCCCCGCAAGTAGCCTCAGCCACCTCCCCGTGGACGCCTTCGGCGCGGTCCGCGACCGGAATAAACCCCCTATGACGACCTGGCAGGATGTTGCCTGGCAGCTTTTCCTTCTGACCCAGGAGGTGCGCCTCGGAAAACCGGCCGCCGGGCAGCCGCGACCGGCGGACGTATGGCAATGAGGACGGCGGATCAGACCTGCCGCAATGGCGGAACGACACCTTCCGGGCCTTCCGCTCCCCTCCTCGGCGCAACTCGGATCACCTATTACCACCTGCGGAAACAGTGAGGCCGTACGGCATCGGCATGGGCTCTCCCGGCGCTCGCCCGGCTCGGTGATCAGAAGGTTCGAACCGAGCCGCCCGGGTCCGCGGGGCCGCTTTCACCGCGCCTCCGACTGCCTCTCGGAACCCACTCCCGGACGGGATTGCGAGCCGTTCCGCAAAGGTTTTCAGAGGCAGTCTCCTCTGCTACGGTTCAGCCCGTGATCATAGCCGACGACTTGTCCATGGAATTTCGCAAATACCATCGTAAGTCGGGACTGCGCGGAGCACTGACCAATCTGTTCAGCCGGGAGTACGAAACGTTGCGCGCTGTGGATGGCGTTTCGTTTCACATTCCGGCCGGGTCGAGGACCGCGTATATCGGAGCCAATGGCGCCGGCAAGTCCACCACCATCAAACTACTCACCGGCATCATGACCCCTTCCTCCGGGCGATGCCTCGTCAACGGAATAGAGCCGTACCGCGACCGGCGTACCGCCGCACAGGCGATGGGCGTGGTATTCGGACAGCGTTCCCAGCTGTGGTGGGACCTGTCCGTGGCGGATTCGTTCAAAATCCTCCAGAGGATCTACGAGATCCCGGCCCCGGTCTTCGAGCGGAACATGAAGATCTACCGGGAGATGCTGGACATCGACGCCCTCGGCGGCACACCGGTCCGGATGCTGAGCCTCGGTCAGCGCATGCGCGCCGAGGTCGCGGCCTCCCTGCTGCACGACCCGAAGGTGATCTTCTGGGACGAGCCGACCATCGGTCTCGACATCGTGGTGAAGGACGCGGTGCGGGCCCTGGTGAACCGGGCCAACACCGAACTGGGCACCACCGTGCTGCTCACCAGCCACGACATCGGTGACATCAACTCCATCTGCGACCAGGTCCTGGTGGTGGACAAGGGCCGGGTCATCCACCAGGGCACCATCGCCGGCCTGCTGGCCACCGCCGACCGACGCTCCGTGCTGTTCAGCCACAACGGTGCGCAGACGCTTCAGGAGACCGCCCGCGAGGTCGCCGCGATGCTGCCCAAGGCCACGCCCACCGTGACCGACGACCTCCGTATCCGTATCGACTACCCGGCCGACGAGCTGACCTCCCGCGAGGTACTGGCCTGCCTGCTGGAACGGTTCGAGGTCACCGACTGCTACGCGCCGGAGCCCGATCTGCAGTCGGTGATCCAGGAGATCTACCTGCGGAGGCGGGTATGACGAGTGGAACGCTGCGCCGCTACGTCCCGTTCGCCACGAGCAGCCTGCAGGCCTCCATGCAGTACCGCGCCGATCTCCTCGTCTCGCTGCTGACGACCTCCGTGAGTACGGCGGTGGTGGTCTTCCTGTGGCGCGCGGTGATCACCCAGCATCCGGACGGCGCGCTGGGCGGATTCAGCGTCGCCGGCATCACCACCTATCTGCTGGCCGCCCAGCTGCTCACCCTGATGCACAACAGCAAGGCGGGCGAGGACACCTCGCAGGAGATCGTGGGCGGCGACATCGCCGTATCGCTGGTACGGCCGGTGAGCTATCCGGTCTCCCGGGTCTTCATGGCGCTGCCGACGGCCCTCACCAACCTCGTGCTGGTCGGGCTTCCCCTGGTGGCGATCTTCGCTCTGCTGTTCCCGATGAGCGCCCCGTCGCCCCTGGGCCTCGGCCTGTTCGTGCTGGCGGCGGTTCCGTCGGTCGTCATCGCCTTCTCCGTGCAGCTCCTGGTCGGCATGTCCGCGCTGATCACCACGAACACCTGGGGGGTGGGCATGGTGGTCAACAGCCTCATCGTCTTCCTCTCCGGCGCGCTCGTCCCGCTGGACCTGCTGCCCCGGCCGATCGAGGCGATCGCCTCCTTCCTGCCCTTCCAGAGCATGGTGTACGGGCCGGTCCAGCTGCTCCTGGAGCGGTACGACGGGTTCGGGGAGGCGGCGCAGATCATGCTGCGGCAAGGGGTGTGGGCCGTGGTCATGGTTCTGGTGAGCGCCTTCGTGTGGCGTACGGCCCTGCGCAGGATCGAGGTGCTCGGAGGATGAGGGTGATGAAGGTTCTGCGGCTGACCTGGTTCATGTGCGGCGTGTCGCTGCACCGGCTGGCGGAGTACCGCGGCGACTTCGTTCTGGGGGCCTTCGGCTTCCTGGTGATGTTCGGCGTCCAGGCGGCTCTGGTCGGCGCCCTCTTCTCGCTCGTTCCCACGATCGGCGGCTGGGGTTTCGCACAGGTGCTGTTCCTGCTCGGCTTCGCGATGCTGCCGCGCGGGCTGGACAAGATGTTCTCGGACAACATCTGGCTCGTCAGCGCGTTCGAGATCCGCGGCGGCGAGTTCTACCGGTACCTGATCCGTCCGGTGAACCCGCTGCTGATGGTGCTGTCCGAACGGCTGGTGTGGCCCGACGCGTTCGGCGAACTGCTCGTCGGGCTGGCGCTGGTGATCTACGCGAGCAGCCAGCTGAACTTCGCCGTACCGACCTGGGAAGCACTCATCGTGGGCGCGGTGCTGGTGGTGTGCGGTGCGCTGATCCATTTCGCGGTCAAGCTGCTGCTCGCGTCGCTGGCGTTCTGGACGACACGGAGCTTCTCGACGATGCGGGCCGTGACCGAGCTGTCGATGTTCTCCGGCTACCCGCTGGATCTCTACCATCCGGCGCTGCGGGCGATGCTCACCTGGATGGTGCCGTTCGCGTTCACCGCCTACTTCCCGGCCACATATCTGCTGTTCGGTGAGACGGGCCTGGTGATGCTGACGCCGCTCATCGCCCTGGTGTCGGTCGCACTGGCGCTGACCGTGTGGCGGATGGGGCTGCGCCGCTACGAGGCGACCGGAAGCTAGGCATGTCCGCACGGTCCACCTACGGAAGGAATGTCAATGAGAGTGGGACGGGCACCGCTTGAGGACTGGATGCGCGAGTTCTACTTCGCGACCACGATCGACCTGGGCAACAGCGGCGTTCAGTGCTGGCCGGTCGGCGAGTTCATGAGACTGCTGGACATCCCCCAGGAGGAGGTGAACCGGCTGACCTTCGACGACAGCGAGACCTACGGAAGCCCGGGACTGCGCGCCGCGCTGGCCGGCAGATTCACCGGCGGAGACGTCGACCGGGTGTTCACCACGCATGGTTCGAGCGAGGCGATCTTCCTGGCCGTGAGCTCGCTCCTGGAACCCGGGGACGAGATCGTGGTCGTCAGTCCCGGGTACCACTCGCTCAGTTCGGTCGCCGCCTCGATGGGGTGCCGGACCGTGCCGTGGCGGCTCAGGGAGGAGGACGGCTTCGTTCCCGATCTCGACGCACTGCGTTCGCTGATCAGCGGCCGTACCCGGATGGTCGCCGTCAACTTCCCGCACAACCCGACCGGTGCGAGCCTGACGCTTTCCCAGTACGACGAGTTCCTCGACATCGTGGCGGAGAGCGGCGCCTACCTCCTGTGGGACGGCGCGCTCACCGAGCTGACCCATGGGTCGAAGCCACTGCCGGAACCTTCGCTGCGCTACGACCGCTGCCTTTCGACCGGAACCATGTCCAAGGCGTACGGCCTTCCCGGCACCCGGGTGGGCTGGTGCCTGGCCGCCCCCGAACTGCTGGAGACGTTCCTGCCGTTGCGCGACGTACTCACCATCTGCCTGTCACCTCTTACGCAGTTCTTCGCGCAGCACGCGATCGAGCAGGCCGACTTCCTGGTGGAGGCGCGGCTCCAGCAGGCCCGGACGAACCTCGGCATCCTGGAGGAGTGGACGGCCGAGCACCCGGAACTGATCGACTGGGTCGCGCCGCTCGGCGGCTGCACGGTCTTCCCCCGGTTCACCGGCGTACCCGACGCCGACGAGCTCTGCCGCGAGCTGGGCCGGGACGGATCGGTTCTCCTCGTTCCCGGGTCCTGCTTCGAGCACCCGGACCGGGTGCGGCTCGGTTTCGGCGGGGCGACCGGCGATTTCCGTACCGGCCTGGACAGGATCTTCAGGACCCTGGAGAAGACGGGTGCGACGTCGTGACCCGGGCCACGGTGTCCGCGAGAGGAGCGGAGCCGCCGTCCGTGGAGCCGGACGCCGACGGCGAGTCGATCCGGGTGGTCGTGCTGGAGCGGGACCCGCTGCTGAGGGCGGGGCTGCGGTCGCTGCTGCGGCCGGACCCGCGGATCGACGTCGTCGCCGACCTCGCCTCCCGGTGGGAGAACGCGGCCTCGCTGCCCGTGGCCGAGCCGGATCTGCTGCTGATGAGCGGCGGGTGGCTGCGCGAGGATCTGTCGGCGTCGGGGAACACCCCGTCGGACAGGGGCTTCTGGCACCGGCTGCCGACGGTGGTGGTCCTGGACGTCGCGGACTGGTCGACGCTGAGCCGTGCCGTGTCGACGAAGCGGGTACGCGGCTTCGTCGACCGGGACACCAGTCAGCAGGATCTCCGGACGGCCGTGCTCGAAGCCGCGGCCGGCCGGACCTTCCTGTCGTCCACCGTCGCGGAGTCGGTGGTGGAGTGGATGGCGACCAGGATGAATCGTGAGCCGGCCTCCCCCACTCCTGTCGAGACGGTTCTCACCGGACGTGAGATGGAGATATTCGAGGCGATGGGCCAGGGCGTCACCAACACGGTGATCGCCCGGCAATTGGGGATACGGGAGACGACCGTGCGCAGCCACGTCTACCGCATCCTCACCAAACTGAATCTGCGTACGCGTACCGAAGCCGCCCTCGCCGCCTACAAGTACGCCGACCGGGTCTCGACGCGCATCGGCTGATCGCCGGTCGTCGGCCGATCCACGGTCATCGCCGGGCGCCCAGCCGGGCCACCGCCTGTTCGAGCAGGCGTCGTTCCGTGCTCCGCATGTGGCCGAGCTGTTCGATCTCCGCCCCGCCGAACTCGGACGCCCTGCCCGTGGCCTCCCGGAAGAACATCTTGTTGCGGAGCCGGAGCGCCTGCTTCTCCAGGCCGCGGGCCTCGTCGGCGAGGGCGGCGAAGTCGCCGTCGAGCAGCTCCGCCATGCGCTCCGTGCGGAGGGTCATCAGCCGCTTGTGCTCCCACAGGATGTGGAGGTACCGGATGTCGCCCTCGGTGTTTCCCTCGGCGTAGTCCGTGAGGTAGCTCTGCAACGGTGGGTAGCAGTCGATGCCGTAGGAGCGTTTCCAGGGTTCCCGGAACATGTCGAACTGCTCGGACACGTTCGCCCCGTCGAGGTACTCCTCGAAGGAGCGCCGCACCAGCCGGAAGTTGAACGGGTACTCCGCGTCCTGCTTGGGGCGGTAGAGGTAGACCTGCGGGCAGTCGTTGGGGATGGTGTCCAGGCTCCGGTAGCCCTGTCCGAACTCCTCGAAGGTGAGGTCGGACCGGCGCATGACGTCGTCCTTGGTGTAGCCGAAGGACGTGAAGAGCGAACGGTCGTCGTCCGCACCGCAGATGAGCAGATCGTGCGAACCGTGCCGGACCTGGTGGCCGGGGCGGCTCGGAATGAAGTAGTCGTCGAGGTTCAGATAGACGTAGTAGCCGGCGTGGACGGCCGCCCGGCAGAACGCGACCGGGTCGGTCCCCGACTCCCCCAGCCAGGCACGGGTGTTGCGGATGACGTCCAGCCAGGGGCTGATGGCGTAGTCGTACAGGTAGAAGCAGAAGGGCACCGATGTCCCGGGGTCCGGGTCGTGGGCGAGATGGATGTAGTTGCTGAGTATCCAGTCCTTCGCCCGTTCGACGGTGCCGGCGACAGCCAGCGGGAACGCGTAGAAGTGGTAGCCGCCTGCCAGCGGTTCCACGACGGGCAGTTGCGTCCTCATCGGCTCACTCCTGCTCTCCGGACGCGGGCCGCGTCCATCCGGTCTGCCGTTGTCCGAAGCCCTGCTCGTGGCGTTCGGACGGGGGCCGGTTGCGGCCGCTGCGGACCAGCACCCGCTTGAGCCACCGGTCGGTCCCGTCGTAGCGGGCGCGGAACGAACCACGGCCGTGGACGGCCGCGTCGTTGTCGACGATCAGCAGGTCGCCCGGCTCCAGCGCCACCATGCGGCTGCGCTCCTCCAGTTGGCGGCCCAGCTCCTCGTAGGCTTCCAGGAACGCGGGGTCGTCGGTGAGCAGCCGGGTGTACGTGGGGTCGTAGCGCAGGAGCATCCGGCCGCTCCGGTACGAGAGGGTCGCCATCCCGTCCGGTGCCCGGTGGGCTGCCGACCCGTCCCGAGGGCTGTCGCCGAGGTCGCTGCCGTCCGGCTGATAGCTGTCGTCGGGGTGGATGACCAGCCGGGGTTCGGACAGCTGGGCGATCCGGTCGGGCCCCAGGTCGAGCGAGCCGACCGTGGCGATACGGCTGCCGATGCCGTCCGGGTTGCGTACGCAGACCAGCAGCAGGAAATCGGCGCGGTCCGGGTGGAAGGCGTCCTCCGTGTGCCAGGAGAGCGGGGTGGTGCTGCTGCCGCCGACCTGCATGTGCGCGTACCGCGGGCTGGGCAGGATGTTGTGCACGAGGTGGCCGTCCTGCTGGTTCTCCCAGCCGAACACCTCTCCGTGCAGGGCGGCCACCAGCACGATGCCGAGGTCGAGGGCCGCCGTGCGCACGCGGTCGGCGTCCTTCCAGTGGGTGGCGGTCGGCCCCTGGTCGCCGAAGGCGGAGAAGAGGCCCTTGACGACCCGGTAGCCGGCGCCCGGCGCGGGGGGCCGGGTCAGCCGCGCGAGCCGGGCGCGGGTGGCCGGGGGGAGCGCGGTGCCGGGGCGCACCGGCGGGGAGTCCGCCGTACTGCCCGACGCCGCCAGGGTCCTGGCCGCTTCGGCGAGGTCCCGGGAGAGTCTCGCCGGCGCCGGTTCGGTGGTCGGCAGGGTGGTCATCGCAGCTGCATCTCCTTGTACCGATGGTCAGTAGCCTCGGGCGAGGTCCACGACGTTGTGGGGGCGGCGGCCCGATCCGTACCGCCGGATCTGCTCCAGCAGCAGGTCGAGGCAGCGCTGATCGGTCTCTTCCGTGCTGTCGGCGCAGTGGGGGGTGATGACAATCCCCGGCAGCGACCACAGGCGTGAGGTGGAGGGCAGCGGCTCCTGGGCGAACACGTCCAGTGCCGCTCCCGCGAGGTGGCCCGACTCCAGGGCGCCGACGAGCGCGTCCTCCCGCACGATCGGGCCGCGGCCCACGTTGACCAGGTAGGCGCCGGCCGGCAGCAGGGCGAGTTCGCGTTCGCCGATCATCGACCGGGTCTCTGCGGTGAGCGGCGCGGCGATCACCAGGGCGTCCAGCTGTCCGAGGAACTCGGCCAGCCGGTCCGCCCGGTACGTACGCTCCACCTCGGGCACCTCACCGTGGCCGCGGCGCAGCCCCACGACGACGGCTCCCAGCGCGGTGAGCAGCCGGGCGGTGGACCGGCCCAGGTCCCCGAGGCCGATGACGCCGACGGTCCTCCCCCGTATCTCCCGCGCCACCAGCGGCTGCCAGCGCCCCGCACGCTGTGCGTCCAGCAGGGCGGGCAGCCTCCGGTAGTGGGCGAGGAGCAGGCCCGCCACATGCTCGGCGACGGCGAGACCGTGCGTTCCCGCGCCGTTGGTCACCAGCGTGTCCCGGTCGCGCAGGACGGACGCGAGCTGTACGGGTATCCCCGACGCCCTGGTGTGGAGCCAGCGGAGGCCGGTCTGGCGGGCCGCGAAGCGCGTCGTCTCCGCCTCGTCGGCGTCCCACACCAGGGCCGCGTCGAAGCCGTCGTCGTCACCGGAGACCTGGACCTCCGCGGCCGGCCAGACCTGGCGGACCCGCGCGGGAAGATGCTTGGCGTCGCCCGGGAACAGTCGTACGCGAACGGGTCCGGCGGCCGTCATCCGTGGCCCTGCGCGTACTGGCGCAGGCTGCGCGGCCGCATGTCCGTCCAGACCTCGGTGATGTGCTCCAGGCAGGCGCTGTGCGGGCCCTCGAACCCGGCGCCCGCCCAGCCGGCCGGGAGAGGGCGTGTCACCGGCCACACGGAGTACTGCTCCTCGTCGTTGACGACGACCTGGTACCGCTGCTCCGGGGACTCGTTCATGGGACGACCTCTCTGTGCGGGCGTTCGCCGGGAAACGGGAGTACGGGGGTACGGGGCGGGTTCGGCGGTGGGCGCCGCCGGGCTCACTCGACGATGACCGGCTCGGGCAGGTCGTCGCCGTCCTTGACGAAGAAGGCGCCGGGCCCTCCGTCGCGCCGGAAGGTGGCGGCGAGCGCGGCGAAGCTCTCGTCGTTCGCCATGTAGTAGTCGGCCAGCTTGTTGATCGTCGAAGGCGGTGTGTCGCCGATGCCGGCGCGGAGGTCGGGCGACCACGACAGCAGGAAGATGCCCGCCTCGGTGTAGCCGCGCTCCAGCCAGATCCGCCAGAGCGCGTCGCGGTCCTCCTCCTGGCCGGCGAAGTGGTGCACGGCTCGCCTGCGCGGCCGGCCGGGCGGTTCGACGGCGGGCACGGGTTCGCTGCGCAGCGACACCCGGCGGCCTGCCAGGTAGAGGAGCGTGATGCCCTTGTTGACGCAGAACGTCAGCGCTTCGGCGGCGGTGTCGACGTTCGGTTCGCCCTTGTCGTTGAGCGAGGTGTTGCAGAGGATCGGTACGCCCGTGGCCGCGCGGAACGCGTCGATGGCCCGGTGCAGGAGGGGGTTCACCTCCCGGGTGACGGTCTGGTGCCGGGCGGTGCCGTCCAGGTGGACGATCGCGGGCACTTCGTGGGCCACCTCCGGCCGCACCCGGACGGCCTCCAGCATGTACGGCGAGAGCCGTTCCTGTGCGAAGTGGGCGTCGGCCCGCTCGGCGAGGACGATCGGCGCGACGGGACGCCACCACTGGCGCTGCTTGTACTGGTTGAGCAGGTCCTTGACCTTCGCCGAACGCGGGTCGCCGAGCAGGCTCCGGTTGCCGAGCGCGCGGGGGCCGATCTCGGCCGGGCCGTCCACCCAGGCCAGCACACCGTCGCTGATGTCGGCCACGAACGTGTCCGGTGCGAAGTCGCTGACCTCCGCGATCCAGGGCGCGAACTCCTCCAGCGCCGCGTCCACATCACGCAGCGGCGTGCCCTGGTACGGGGAGTCGATCCGGAGGTCGGCCCGGTCGAGCAGGCCGGAGCCGTGGAGGCCGAGCAGCCCGAGGCCGAGTGCCTGGCCGGAGTCGTTGGCACAGGGCGGTGTCAGGAGGCCGCGGAAGCCGAAGCGGTCCAGCAACATGGTGTTGGTGGGGCAGTTGAGCGCGAAGCCGCCGCTCAGCGAGAGGTACGCGTCCTCGGTGCGTATCGCGCCCAGTGAGCGGAGCAGTTCGACATTGCGTACGGCGACGATGTCGCAGGCCTTCTGCACCTGCTTCATGACCGCGCTGCGCAGGTTCTCCTCGCGGCTGAACGCGCTGTCCAGCGGGCGGCCGGCGAGCTGTGCACGGGCCTCTTCCACCAGGGCGTCCACCAGGCCGAAGGCCGCCTTCCACGGGGTGACCCGGCCGCCGTGCAGACGGATCGAAGCGGTGGCCGCCTCGATGTCGAAGGTGATGGCCGTGCGGCAGGCGGTGGCGAGCGCCATCAGCGAACCGGGTTCGAGCCCGAACCTGGTCGAGGCCGCGGTGTACAGCGGGCCCGGGGACTCGACGGGGGCGAAGGCCATCTCGCCGCGGCGGGACAGGCAGCCGGCGTACCAGTGGTTCGGGCTCCGGGCGTCGAGGACGGTGTCCGGAGCCCCGTCCACCGCCATGGCGACAACGGTCTCGTTCCGGAAGATCTCGGTGTCCGCGAGCAGTCCGCCGTAGAGGTGCGCGAGGCTGTGCACCGGGAATTCCCCGGCCCCCGCCGGCAAAGTGATGTCGGCATGCCCGGGCAGTCCCGGAGTTCCCCAGACCGTCTTGACGTCACTGAGGCTCAGCCCTTCCGGGGCGAGCAGCGAATCGAGGAAGTCCACGGCCCTTTCGGGCGTGTACAGCGGCCAGGCGTGGTGCTTCTGGCCGCTGATTCTTTCCACCTCCCACATCCTGACCAGTTCGACACGGCGACCGTCGCTCTTCCAGAGCGCGACACAGTGGTCGTGGCGGGCGGAGAGAATCGAGATTTCTCCCGGCGGGGTCAGGTAACACGAGAGGAAATATTCGGCGCCGTCACTGCCTGCCACGTTTTCTCCCCGGTCTCGACTTGGCTATGCGTGCTGACTTCCGCGCTCCACTGCTGAGTTTCGCGGTGCAGCATAGGCGGCCGAAGGCGGCCGGGGCGACAGCGTCCCGAGCAGGGCTCTTCGGCGGAAAGTTGATGTCGTGTCATCACTGTGTCGAGGGAACTCCCCTCATTTTTGCCGATGGGCCGCCCAGAACGTCTGCTGTAGCATTCGGGAAGCAAATGATCTCGGCCATATGTCCGGTCCAGCCGATCGAGCGGGGATGGAACGAGGGAATGCAGACTGTGCAGCAGAAACAATCAGAATCCCGCGTGCTGAACGCACGGGAAAGCGTGCACGGCGCCTTCGAGAAATGCGTTCTCGAATATCCGGATTCCGTTTCCGTCGAATCGGTGGACGGCCGGCTGACATATCGGGAGCTGAACGAGCGCGCCGATCGTCTCGCCCGTCGGCTGGCCCGCCTGGGTGTCGGTCCCGAAGCTCCGGTCGCCGTCTGCGCCGAGCCGTCGGTCTCCTTGGTGGTGGCGATCCTCGGCGTGCTCAAGGCGGGGGCGGCCTTCGTTCCGCTGGACCCCGGCTACCCGCCCGCGCGGCTGGCCGGTCTGCTGGCGGATTCCGGCGCCGCCGTCGCCGTGGTGCAGAGCGAGTTGGCCCAGGTGCTTTCCGGGACCGAGGTGCGCCTGATTCCCCTGGACGCGGAAGGTCCGGACGCCGGGGAGGAATCCGGTGGGCGGCCCTCGGCCGACGTACCGGCCGACGCGGTGGCCTGCGTCTACTACACCTCGGGTTCGACGGGCTCCCCCAAGGGTGTGCTGGTCACCCACCGGGGTCTGCTCAATCTGGCCTCGGCCGCCACGCGGGAGTTCGGTCTCGCACCGGGCGACCGCTTCCTGCAACTGGCCTCGATCGGCTTCTCCGCCGCGTTGGAGGAGATCTTCCCGTCGCTGTTGTGCGGGTCGACGCTCGTCCTCGCCGGCTACCGGCGCGCTCTCCCGGACGTCGGGCATTTCCTGGGTGCCCTGGAGGAGCAGCGGATCACCGGCTTCGAGATCACCACGGCGTACTGGCACCAGCTGATGGACGAGCTGCACACCACCGGCGCGGCCCTCCCGGACCGGGTCCGATTCGTGGTCGTCGGCGGCGACCGCGCCCGTGCGGAGCATGTGCTCGCCTGGCGCACGACCGGCATACCGCTCATCAACGTCTACGGTCCCACCGAGGCGACCGCCACCGCGAGTTACCACCACACCGCCAAGGAGCGCCCGGACCCGGAGGGGCTGCTGCCGATCGGCCGGGCCATCACCGGTGCCCGTATGCATCTGCTGGACGCGGCAGGACACCCGGTGGGCCCCGGTGAGCAGGGCGAGATCCATGTGGGCGGTGACTGTCTGGCACGCGGCTACCTCGGCGATCCGGCCCAGACGGCCCAGGCCTTCGTGCCCGATCCGTTCGGCGCCGCAGGGGGGCGGCTGTACCGCACCGGAGACCTCGGCCGTGCCCTGCCCGACGGAACGGTCGAGTTCCTCGGCCGCCGGGACAACCAGATCAAGATCCGCGGGGTCCGGATCGAGCCGGCCGAGGTCGAGGCCGCTCTCCAGCGGTATCCCGGGATAGCCCAGGCACTGGTGTCGGCCTCGGCCGACGAGCCGGAGGACCGGCATCTGGTCGCGTATCTGACCGCTGGAGAGGCCGGACCGCCCGACGAGGGGGAACTGCGCGCGTATCTCTCCACCGTCCTGCCCTCGCAACTGGTGCCGAGCGTCTACGTGGTGCTCGACGCGATGCCGCTGACCGCGCACGGGAAGGTGGACCGCGCCGGGCTCCCGCCCGTGACCGGGCACAGGCCGCGACCGGCCACGCCCTACGTCGAGCCCCGGAACGCCACCGAGACAGCGCTCACCGCGCTCTGGGCCGATGTGCTCGACCGCGAACTCATCGGCGTCCAGGACGACTTCTTCGCGCTGGGCGGCAACTCGCTGCAGGCGGTACGGATCGTGGCGAAGGCCCGCCGCAGGTTCGACGTAGAGCTCCGCGCGGCCGATCTCCTGGCGGAGCCCACGGTGGCGGCGTTCGCGGCGAGGATCGACGGCCTGCTGCGGGAAGCCGTTCCGCACGGCTCCGACGACGAGGCCTGGTGGAAGCACTGGCGCGAGGAGCTGCGTTCGTTCGAGGAGCGGACCGCCGCGCAGACCGGGCAGCGGGGCGCCGGACCGCTGGGCATGTCGCAGCAGGGCCTGTGGATGCTGAGCAAGTTCCAGCCCGGGATCCCGCTCTACAACGAGGCCTGGCAGTGCCGGCTGCACGGTCCGCTCGACAGAGCGGCCCTCGGGAACGCGCTGTCGCGGATCGCGGAGCGCCACGAGGTGTTGCGTACCCGGTTCGCCCTGGCCGGCCCGCAGCCCGTCCAGATCGTCGACGCGTCGGCAGCACCACGCCTGGAGCTCTGCGATCTCGACGGCGTGGAGCCGTCCGGGCGTCTCGACGCGGCCCTCGCCCTGCGCGACGAGGTCATCATGGCGCCGCTGGACCCGTCCGTGGCGCCTTTGGCGAAAGCCTGGCTGTTCCCGCTCGCCGACGACGAGCACCTGGTGGTGTTCACCATGCATCACATCGTGTGGGACGGGATCTCCAAGGAGGTGTTCCTCGACGAACTGGTGGCCCTGTACGAGGCGTTCCGCAACGGCGAGAATCCCGCGCTCCGGCCCCTCCCGCTCACCTACCGCGCCTACGCGCTCTGGCAGCGCTCGCATCTGACCGGCACCACCTTCGACCGGCTCCTCGACTACTGGCGCACCCAACTCGCCGATCCGCCGGAGCCGCTCCCCCTGCCGTCGGGCCGGCCGGCGCCCCCCGTTCAGGACTACGCCGGCGGGAAGGTCGTCCTGCCGCTGGCCCCCGCCCTGCGCGAGCGGGTGATCGAGGTCGCGCGTCGCGAGAACGTGACCCCGTTCATGCTGCTGTTCACCGCCCTCTGCGCCCAACTGCACCACAGCACCGGCCAGGACGACCTGTGCGTCGGCACACCGCTGGCCAACCGGACGCTCCCGGGAACCGAGTCGCTGATCGGCTGCTTCATCAACTCGGTGGCCCTGCGCGTGAAGCTCGACGACGGTATGACCCGCCGACAGGCCCTGGCCCGGGTCCGCGCGACGTGCCTCGACGCGATCGAGCACCAGGAGCTGCCGTTCGACAAGCTGGTGGAGGAACTGCGGCCCCGGCGCCATCCGGGGCGCAGCCCGTACTTCCAGGTCTGGTTCGCCATGGGTGACGACACCCTGCTGCCCCGGAAGTCGCCGGGCCTGTCGATCGACGGCTTCGAGGACCTGTCGACGGGTGTGTCGACCGGCATGGCCAAGCTCGACCTCAACTGGATCGTGGTGGACCGCGGCGATCACTACGCGCTCTCGCTGACCTATCGCACCGCCCTGTTCGACGAGGACACCGCCCGGTCGATGGTGGAAGCGTTCCAGGAGCGGCTGGGCGAACTCCTCCAGGACCCCGAAGCACCGTTCCGCCTGCCCGCGCCACCGGCCGGCGAGGAGCAGAACGGCCCTGGCGTCGAGGAGCAACTCCTTGCCCAGTGGCGGGAGATGTTCAACAACGACGACATCGGCCCGGAGGACGACTTCTTCGAGCTCGGCGGCTATTCGATGCTCGCGGTGGAGGTGGTCACGCGCGTCCAGGAGGAGTTCGGCGTCGAGATCTCCTTCGCCGACTTCTTCGAGGTCCCCACCGTCGCGGAACTCGCCAGGAAGATCACGTCACCGGGTTCCTGAAGGGACCCCGCAGAGACCGGAAGGAGGTACCACGATGTTCGTCATCGAGGTGTCCGAAGAGGACCGCCGGCGGACGGAAAGTCTGGTGGACGAGCTCGCGGGGAGGTTCACATCGGTCGAGGACCCCGCGCTGCTCGACGAACTCACACTCTACGCACAGGAGTTGCCGCGCTCCATCAGGGAACAGGTGAACCGGTTCAGGCTGCACGAGCCCTCCGGCTGTGTGCTCTTCGCCGGCTTCCGGGTGCGGGAGGACCGTATCGGTCCGACCCCGTCCGCCTGGGACGCCGCCGGCCCCGGCGCCGCCCTGCGGGAGGACCTTCACCTGCTCCTGTGCGGCTCCCTGCTCGGCGACCCCATCGCCTGGGCCACCCAGCAGGACGGCCGGCTGGTGCACGATGTGATCCCCATCGAGGGCCACGAGCACGAGCAGATCAACTCCTCGACGGCGGCCCCGCTGTGGTGGCACACCGAGGACGCCTTCCACCCGTACCGCGCTGACTACGTCGGCCTGATGTGCCTGCGCAACCCCGACCGCGCGGAGACGACGCTCACCTACTTCGACGACCTCGCCCTGGACCCGGCATCGGCCGGCGCCCTGGCCGAGGCGCACTACGTGATCCGGCCCGACGAGTCCCACCTGCCCAAGAACCGGGACGGCTCCGGGCGGCTGGACGCGCCCGCCGAGCTGATCGAACGCAGCCTCGCCCGGATCGAGCGGATGAGCACGGCGCCGGAACCGACGGCGGTGCTGTTCGGCGACCCGCGGCGCCCGTACGGCCGGCTCGACCCGTACTTCATGGACCTCGACGACATCGCGCCGGAGGCGGCGCGGGCCTTCGACGAACTGGTCAAGGCCATCGACGACCGGCTCACCGGTGTCGTCCTGAGCCCCGGCGACGTGCTCTTCGTCGACAACTACAAGGCGGTGCACGGGCGTAAGCCCTACACGGCCCGCTACGACGGCGCCGATCGGTGGCTCCGGCGGATCAATATCGCTCGTGACCTGCGGAAGTCACGGGACGCGCGCAACGGCCCGGCCGCGCGGGTCATTTTCTGAGCGGGAGGAAACCCATGAGGAAGTACCGGCTCGCGGTCCCTGGTCCGACACCGCTGCCCCCCGAGGTCGCCGCGGTCGCCACCCTCCCCATAGAGGACGAGCGGACGGAGCGCTACTCCGCCGTGTTCATGAGGGTGATCGACGGTCTGAGAGAGGTGCTGCGCACCCGCAACGAGCTCCTTCTGTTCACCTCGAGCATGACCGGCGCCTTCGAGGGCGCGGTGCAGAACCTGTTCTCCCCGGGCGACCGGGTGCTGGTGGTCAACAACGGTGCCTTCGCCGGCCGTTGGGTGGAGCTGACCAGGAGGTTCGGCCTCGATGTGGTGGAGGTCGCGGGAGAGTGGGGGCGCCCGGTCGACATGGAGCACGTCGCCCGCGTCGTCGCCGCCACACCGGACCTGGTGGCAGCCGTCGCCGTCCACTGCGAGACCTCCACCGGCGTGGTGAACGACATGCGGGCCTTCGGCGAGGCGACCCGCTCCGTCGTGTCCATCGTCGACTCGGCCTCCGGGGTGGGCGCCTGCGAACTGCGCACCGACGAGTGGGGCCTGGACGTCGTGGTCGCCGGTTGCCAGAAAGCGCTGATGACGCCGCCGGGGCTGGCCTTCGTGAGCCTGAGCCCGGACGCGTGGCTCCTGCACCGGCGCGCCGCTCTGCCGCGGTACTACTTCGACTGGGACAAGGCCCGCGACGCGATGCTCGCCGATATTCCGGGCACACCCTGGACGCCGGCCATCTCGCTGATCAGCCAGTTGGACGTCGCGCTGCGCGGACTGCTCGACGAGGGCGTCGACGAGACCCTCGCGCGGCACGTACGCCTCGGGCGGATGGCCAGAGCGGGCGTGCTGGGCATGGGGCTGGAGCTCTTCTCGCCCGACGACGACCGCGGTGCCGCCGTCACCGCGGTGCGGCTGCCGGACGGTATCGACTCGCACGCCCTGGTCGACCATCTGCTGGAGGAGTACGGCGTACAACTCGCCGATTCGGCAGGACCGTTGGCCGGTCGGGTGGTGCGCATCGGCCACTGCGGCCATGTGGACGTGTTCGACGTGATCACCGTTCTGAGCGCCTTCGGGATCGCTCTTCAGGATCTGGGGCACCCGCTCGACGTGGGGAACGGGGTCGCCGCCGCGCTGCGCGTCACGTCAGGTCACACACTCGTGAGAGGACTCCGATGACCGCGCCGGATCTCGCCGCCACGGCCGCCCCGCGCCCCCGTCCGGCCCCGTCGGGCCTGAACGCCCCGGACGCCTCGGGCATCGAGCCGCACGTGGTCGCCGCCTTCGTGGCCACGCTCCACCGGTTCACCGCCGAGGAGACCATCGAGGTGGTCTGTCGGTCCGCCGATGCCGACTCCACGACCGTCACCGCGTGCTTCGCGGACGCCCCGACCTTCGCCGCGCTCGTCGACAGGGTCGGGGAGGCGCTGGCCCCGGACGGCCCGGAAGGCGCCGAGCCCGTCTCCGTAACCGCCGTAACCTCCGTAACCGCGGTGGCCGCCGGTCCGGAGCCGGGAGGCGTGATGCTCGTACGCGACGACGAGACGGCCGCTCCGCCGCGCCGGTGGCCGTACCGCGTCCTCGCGACCGGGTCGGCCGGGGCGCTGCCCGCGGCCGCCCTCGACGACGCGCTACGGGTCGCCGCCGACGACGGGGCGAGGGAGCCCGGCCGTCCGGCCGCCGAGCTCGCGCTCACCGACGACGAGCAGCGCCGGCACGCCCACGGAACCGGTGCGGCGACGCCGTCGGCGGCGCGGTGCGTCCACGAACTCGTCGCGGAACAGGCCGCCCGGTCGCCGCGGACGGTCGCGGTCAGCCAGGGCGACGAGGCCCTGACGTACTCCGAACTGGAGACGCGGGCGGATTCCCTGGCCCACCGGCTGCGCGCGCAGGGCGTCGCGGAGGGGGACGTGGTCGCGGTGCTGCAACGGCGCTCGCCGTCGATCGTCGTCACGCTGCTGGCGGTCCTGAAGGCGGGCGCCGCCTATCTGGCGATCGACGCACAGGACACCCCCGCCCGGCACGCGCGGCTGATCGGGGAATCCGGGGCCCGGCTGGTCGTCACCGAACACGCCCTGCGGGATCGCGTACCGGACGGCGTCCGGGCGCTCGACCTGGACGACGGCGGTACGGGCCCCGACGCGGACGCCGAGAAGCGGCGTGCGACCACGGCTCCGGCCACGCTCCCGGCTCCGGCCCGGCAGAGCCCGGACACCCTGGCGTACGTCGGTTTCACGTCCGGGACCACCGGAGAGCCACGGGGCGTCGGAGTGCCCCACCGGGCGGTCGCCAGGCTGGTGCGCGAACCGAACTGGATCGACATCCGGGACGACGACGTCTTCCTGCAGCTCGCGCCGATCGCGTTCGACGCCTCCACCCTGGAGATCTGGGCCCCGCTGGTCAACGGCTGTCGCCTGGCGATGGCCCCGGACGGTGCGCTCGACCTCGATCAGCTGGCCGCCGTGCTGAAGCGGGAGGCGGTCACCGTCCTGTGGCTCACCGCCGGACTCTTCCACCGGATGGCCGGGAACTGCCCGGACGCGCTCGAAGGGGTCCGGCACCTGGTGGCCGGTGGCGACGTCATCCTCCCCGGTCATCTGGAACGGCTTCTGGAGGCCCGTCCGGACCTGCTCTTCACCAACGGCTACGGGCCGACCGAGAACACCACGTTCACCACCTGCTGGACCGCCTCCGCCGGGTGGTCCGGTGAAACCGTGCCCATCGGACGCCCCGTCACAGGCACCCGCGTCGCCGTGCTCGATCCGGCGTTGCGGCCCGTTCCCGCGGGCTTCTGGGGGGAGCTGTACGCGTCCGGCGACGGGCTGGCCCGTGGCTATGTGAACTCCGCCGCCGCGACGGCGGAACACTTCCTCCCCGATGTCTTCTCGGGAGTGCCGGGCGCGCGTATGTACCGGACCGGTGATCTGGCCCGGTGGTCCCCGGACGGGGTTCTGGAGTTCCTCGGCCGAGCGGATCATCAGCTCAAGATCCAGGGCTACCGCGTCGAACCGAGCCACGTGGAGGCGGAGTTGACCCGTCTCCCCGCCGTACGGGACGCCGTGGTGGTCGCGCAGAGCGACGACGCTGGCGGCAAACGGCTCCTGGCCTACGTCGTCATGACGGACGAGGCCGGCGCCGACCCGGACGTACGGCTACGGGAACAGCTCCGCCCGACGCTGCCGCCGTACGCCGTGCCGTGGGCGATCGTCGTCGTCGGCGCGCTGCCGCTCAAGGCCAACGGGAAGGTCGACCGCCGGGCGCTCCCTTCCGCCTCGCGCGTCCCGCGCAACGTGGGCGACGCGTTCGTCGAACCCCGGGACGCGGTGGAGCGGCGGCTGGCGGCCCTGTGGGGCGAGGTCCTGGGGGTCGAGCCCATCGGCGTCGAGGACGACTTCTTCGACCTCGGCGGGCACTCGCTGCTGGCGGCGGAGCTCCTCGGAACGCTCAAGGAGGGCTACGGGGTCGAGGTGCCCGCGCGGGTGCTCTACCTCCAGCCGACGATCGCCGAGCTCGCCCGGTACCTCCGGGACTGATCCGTGTCCGCGGCGCCCGCCCGGCCCGCGTACGCCTCCGGGAGCACGCACAGAGCTTCCGGGAACACCCACAGAGCGCCGGGAACACTCACAGAGCAAGGAAGGCGAAGCCATGACCGCAGCCATGCGCGGATGTCCTGTGTCGGCCGCCGTGCCCGACCTGACCGACCCGGTCCTGTACAGCGACGGCGATCCGCACCGGATCTTCGCGCGTCTGCGACGACAGGAGCCGGTCAGCTGGACGGCGAACGGCGAGGGGCCCGGCTTCTGGTCGGTGACGAAGTACCGCGATGCCGACGTCGTCCTGCGGGACCACTCGCTGTTCACCTCGGAGCGCGGCACACTGCTGAACATCCTCGGCACGGACGATCCGGCCGGGGGCAAGCAGATGGCCGTGACCGATCCGCCCAAGCACACACGTCTGCGCGAACCGCTCCAGCGCGCGCTGTCCATGAAGTCGGTGGAACGGCACCGCGAGACCATCCGCGGCACGGTCGTCCGGCTGATCGAACCCCTCGCGGAGGGCGGGGTGTTCGACTTCGCCGAGGCGATGGTGGCGATGCCCATGGCGGTCACCGGGACGCTGATGGGGCTGCCCTCGGCCGACTGGCCGCGCCTGGCCGACCTCACCACGGCGGCCATCGCGCCCGACGATCCGGAGTACACCCTGCCGCTCGGTCCCCAGGCCACTCTGGAGACCGCCCACCGGGAGCTGTTCGCGTACTTCCAGGACGTCGTGCACCAGCGTCGCAAGGCGCCCGGTGACGATCTGATCAGCTTCCTCATGGGCATCGAGCCGGGCGGCCGCCGGATGACGCCGGGCGAGATCATGTCCAACTGCTACAGCCTGCTGCTCGGCGCCAACGTCACCACCCCGCACGTGGCCAGCGCCGCGATGGCGACCCAGACCGGGACCGGCGTCCTGGAGGACTGGGCGGCTCATCCGGAACTCACCGTCGGCGGTACCGAGGAGGCGCTGCGCTGGGCCTCGCCCGCCAACCACTTCATGCGCTACGCGGTCCGGGACGTGGTGCTGGCGGAGCGCGAGATCGCGGCCGGCGAGGCGGTCGTGGTCTGGCTGGGCTCCGCCAACCGGGACGAGGAGGTCTTCGCGGACCCCTTCGTGTTCGACATCCGCCGCAAGCCCAACCGGCACATCGCCTTCGGTATCGGGCCGCACTACTGCGTGGGCCACACCGTGGCCAAGGTGACGCTCCGGCTGCTCTTCGGCGAACTGCTCAGCAGATTCGAGGGGTTCGAGCTCGTGGGCGAACCGGAACGGCTGCGGTCGAACTTCGTGGCCGGCTACAAGCACCTGCCGATCGTCGCCCGGGTCAGGCATGTGCCCGGGCCCGTCTCCTACTGACCCTTCCCCCGCCCCTGGAGTCAGACCATGTCGAGCACCACGAGAAGGAGCAGCAGCGCATGGCTGCTGCGTGACCCCAGCCCCGAATCGGACGCCCGGCTCTTCTGCATCCCCTATTCCGGCTGCGGCGCCAGCATGTACCGCCAGTGGCCCCGGTTCGTCGGCGGCATCGAGATCTGCCCGGTGCAGCTGCCCGGCCGGGAGAACCGGCTCCGGGAGACCCCGCACGCCACCTACCAGGCGATGGCGGACGACCTGGCCGAGGGGCTGCGGCCGTACCTGGCGGACCGGCCCTACGCGCTGTTCGGGCACTGCGGGTCGGCGCTCGGGGCGTACGAGACCGCCGTACGGATCACCGAGCGCGGATATCCGGGCCCCGCCCGGCTGTTCGTCTCCTCGCAGGTGGCTCCGCACGAGGGGCCCTGTGGACGGTTCCTCGGCATGACCGACGCCGAACTCCTGGACGAGCTGCGCCGGTTGACGATCAAGCTGGGCGGCACGCCCGTCGACAGTCTGCTGGAGCTGTCGCTCGGTGTGCTGCGCGCCGACATCGACGCCAACAAGCTCTACCACGTGGCCGAACCGCCCAGGCTGCCGGTCCCGTTGACGGCCATCGGCTGGGCCTCGGACGTCGAGGTGCCGTACCCGACGATGACGGGCTGGCCGGTCTGCGGCGAGACGGCCTTCGAGCTGCTGGAAGGCGAGCACTACACCTTCACGGAGGCCCCGCCCGCACTGCTCGACGTCTTCGCGCGGGGTCTGGGGGCGACACCATGACGGCGGGACGGGACGTCGCCGCGGAACCGGGCAGCACCGCGGTCACGGACTTCGACAGTCACGACCCGGCGTTCGCGCAGGACCCCTTCTCCGCCCTCGACCGGCTGCGCGGCGCCTGCCCGGTGTCCTGGAGCGGCGCCTGGGACGGGTTCTGGGTGGTGGCCGGGCACCGTGAGGTCGCCGGGGCGACCCGTGACCGGCGGTTGCGCACCGCGCATCCGAGGCCGGACGGGCAGCTTCAGGGCGTCAGCATCCCGCCCATCGGCCAGACCGGGCGGATGATCCCCCTGGAGCTCGACGCCCCCGAGTCCCTGCCGTTCCGCCGGCTCCTGGCGGGGTTCTACACGCCGAGCCGGGTCGCCGCCCGCGTGCCGGAGTTCCGGCGGCTCGCGGCCGCGTACGTGGACGAGTTCGTCCGGGCCGGCCGGGGCGACCTCGTACAGGCCCTCACCGAGCGGCTGCCCAGCGTCCTCACACTGCGGGACATCGGCCTGCCGGAGGGCCGCTGGGCCGAGGTCAACGCCGTACTGGAGACGGCCCTGAGCAGTGCCCCGCACGATCCGGAGGGCGCCAGGAACGCCGCGCAGGAACTGTGCCTGATGATCGTCGAGGCGATGGAGGAGTGCCGGGACGGCGGGGGAAGCGGGCTGATCACACAGTTGCTCGGCTCCACCGTCGGGGGCGAGCCGGTGCCCGACGAGGCGATCGTCTCCATGATGTACGTCCTGCTGCTCGGCATCCATCCGGTCTCCAGCCTCACGGCGACCTCCCTGTGGCACCTGGCAGGACAGCCGGCGCTCAGGCGGCGGCTGGTGGCCGATCCCGGGCTGATCCCCCGTGCCGCGGACGAGTTCCTGCGCTGGGTCTCGCCCATCCAGTCGACGGTCCGCACCGCGGTCGAGGACGTCCGGCTCGGCGGTCGCGACCTCCGCGCGGGCGAGCGGACGCTGCTCTCCTGGGCCGGGGCCAACCGGGACGAGTCCGTCTTCCCCGACGCCGGCCGGCTGGACCTGGACCGCGATGCGACCGCCCATCTCTCCTTCGGCGGCGGACCGCACTACTGCGTCGGAGCGGGCACGGTACGCGCGATGTTCAGCGCGATGCTGGAGGCGGTGCTGACGCGCATGCCCGACTACGAGCTGGAACACGGCGCCGAGGTCACGTGGTTCCCGGACGTCAGCTTCTTCTACGGGGTCACGTCGCTCCCCGTCGTGACCGGCCCGACCGCCGCCCGATCGGCCACGGGAGGAGCGCCGTGGAGTCCGTGACGCGCGGGAACGCGGCGCCGTGGCTGCGCGCGTACAGCCGGGGCGGCACCGCACGGGTACGACTCTTCTGCGTCCCGTTCGCCGGAGGCAGCTCCTCCATGTTCCGGGGCTGGCCCGCCCTGCTGCCCGGGCACATGGCGGTCGAGGCGGTCGCGCTGCCCGGAAGGGAGAAGCGGCTGGCGGAGCCGCCCATCGACCGGATGGATGTTCTGGTCGACGCCCTCGTCGATGCCCTGCGGCCCCAACTCGACCTGCCGTATGCTCTTTTCGGCTACAGCTTCGGCGCCCAGGTGTCGTTCCACCTGGCGCACGCGTTGCGCGACGCGGGCCTGCCCGGGCCCCTGGTCCTCTTCGTCGCGGCGAGCGCCGGACCGAGTGAGCTCCGCGATGTGCCCGGCCTGAACGAGACCGACGAGGAGTTGATCGCCTACATGCAGGCGCTCGGCGGCACCTCCGCGGATGTGCTCGGCCACCCCGATCTGCTGGAACTCATGCTGCCCGCCCTGCGGGCGGACCTCACGACGGTGGCCGCCCTGCCGCCCTACGCGGCGCGCCCGGCGCTGGACACCCCGATCCACGCCTTCTCCGGCGAGGCGGACCCGACGTCCGCCCGCCCGCCCCTGATGACGGCCTGGAACCGCGAGACGGCCGCCGGCTTCACCCAGACCGTCTTTCCCGGCGGCCACTTCTTCATCGACGACGCCCTCTCCGACCTCGTTCTCACCATCCGCCACGACCTGGACCGGCTCACGGCCGAGGAATGAGCCATGCGACCGATCGAGCTGCGCCCCGAACACGTCCGTCGACTGGCGGTCAGTTGCCAGCACCTGGAGGGTCCTTGTCCACCCACGGGTGACAACGGCCGTATGTGGGAGGTCCTTCGGACCCTGCGCTGTCTGCAACTCGATCCGATCGACGTCGTCGCCCGCAGCCATCTCCTGGTCCTCTGGAGCCGGTTGGGGATCTACGACCAGCAGGAGCTGGAGAACCTCCTCTGGAAGGAGCGCCGGCTCTTCGAGTACTGGGCGCACGCGGCCTCGATCGTCCTGACCGAGGACTACCAACTGCACCAGGGCATGATGCGCGGCTACCTGGTCGACGAGCGGTCGGCGCCCCGGCAGAAGATCGCCGACTGGCTCCGGTCCAACACCGCACTGCGCGACTCCGTGCTGGAACGCCTCCGTGAAGCCGGTCCGCAGCGGACGGACGACTTCGACGACCACGCCGGGGTCGCCTGGCAGTCGAGCGGCTGGTCCTCCGGCCGCAACGTCGACCGGATGCTCGACATCCTCTGGACCCAGGGCACGATCATGGTCTCCGGCCGCTCCGGAAAACGCCGCCTGTGGGACCTGTCCGAACGCTGCCTGCCCTCATGGGTGGACCGCACCCCGCTGCCGGAAGCGGACATCGTCGCCCGCGCCGCAGAGCACTCCCTGCGAGCTCTGGGCGCAGGCCGCAAGAAGGACATCGAGCAGTACTTCGTCCGCTCCCGCTACCCGGGCCTCACCGACGTCATCGCCCGACTGGTCGACGAGGGCCGCTTCGTCCCCGTCACCCTGGCGGACGCCCCGGCCCGCGAACGCTGGTACGTCCACGCCGACCGCCTGCCCCTGGTCGACCGGATCCTCGACGGCGACTGGACGCCGCGCACCACGCTGCTCTCGCCGTTCGACAACCTGATCTGCCATCGCGAACGCACCGACCGCCTCTGGGACTTCGACTTCCGCTCGGAGATCTACGTACCCAAGGCCAAGCGCCGCTACGGCTACTACGTGCTGCCGATCCTGCACGGAGACGCCCTGATCGGCCGGGTGGCCCCACGTCTGGACCGTACGAGCGGCACGCTCACCCTCGAAGGCGTCTTCGCGGAACCGACCGCGCCCACCGGAAAGGACACGGCGGAAGCGGTGGGCAAGGCCGTCACCGCCCTCGCCGCCTTCCTCGGCGCACGCCGGATCGAACACGAGGGCCGGATTCCCGAGGCTTGGCGCGAGACTCTGCTTCCGGTGCTCGCCGGGCACGGCTGAGGGCTTCGACCCCCTGGACCACTACCGCGGCATCATCCCGATCGCCCATGTCCCGCCGCCTGCGGGACCGCGGGGCGCCCGTCCTCGGCCGAGTCGGAACGTGCCTCCTCGCCGGTCGGTGTGGCGGGGATGAGGAAGGAGGCGATGAGGCCGAGCAGGACGAAGCCCGCGGCGATGTATCCGCCCAGCACGACGCCGTCGGTCATGGCGGCACGGGCCGCGTCGGCGACGGCACTGGTCCGGGGGTCCGCGGCCAGGGGGCCGATGGCTGCCCCGGCGCTGTCGGTGACGGCGCCGCTGAGCTGGTCGGCCTGTCCGGTCGGCAGGCCCATGCCGGTGAGCCGGTCGTGCAGCTTGGCGCTGAGGGAGCTGAAGAACACCGTGGTCAGGACGGCGATGCCGAGTGCGGAGCCGAGCTGGCGGAAGGCGCTCTGGACGCCGGACGCCTGGCCGGAGCTCTGCTCGGGGACATCGTCGAGGACGACGTTGGTGACCTGGGCGGTCGCGAAGCCGACGCCGATGCCGTACAGGAAGAGCACCAGCGAGACCGACCACCAGGAGCTGTCCGGGGTGGCGATCAGCGCGATTCCGGCGAGCCCGACGACCTCCAGGGCCAGGCCCACGCGGAGCTGGCCGAGCGGGGCCACCTTGGCCGCCAGGCCGAAGCTCGCACCGCTGGCCACGAAGCTGCCGATGGCCACGGGCACGAGGGCCAGTCCGGCCTGCAGGGCGCTGTAGCCGAGGGTGAACTGCAGCCAGAGCGGCAGGACCGCGACGATGCCGAACTCGCCGATACCGATGATCATCGTGGCGATGTTGCCGCTCCGGAAGGAGGGGATGGAGAAGAGACCGACGTCCATGAGGACCCTGGACCCGCCGCCGCTCCGACCGAGGGCGATCTGACGGCGTACGAACGCGAAGAGGGCGCCGGCGGACAGGACAAGGGCCACCAGGACGGGCGAGGGACCGCTGTCCCAGGTGAGCCCCAGGCCGTGCAGGGGATGCACGGTGGTGATCCAGCCGTAGGTGCGGCCTTCGACCAGCCCGAAGGCGAGCAGGCCGAGACCGGTGACGGACAGCAGCGCGCCCGGCACGTCGATGCGGCCACCGGCGCGGGGGGACGGGGCGATCCAGAGGAGCACGCCGACGCCGACCAGGACGGACAGCGGCACGTTGATGCCGAAGGCCCAGCGCCAGGAGACGTGCTCGGCGAGCCAGCCGCCCAGCAGCGGACCGAGCGCGGCTGCCGCGCCGATGGTGGAGCCCCATACGGCGAACGCCTGGCCGCGCGCCTTCCCGGTGAAGGTCGCCTTCAGCAGCGACAGCGAGGTCGGCAGCAGCATCGCCGCACCCGCGCCCTGCAGGAAGCGGGCCAGGATGAGCAGACCGCTGCCGGGTGCCAGACCGGCCAGCACGCTGGTCGCACCGAAGACGACGACGCCCCAGAGGAAGATCCTGCGCGCGCCGAAGATGTCGGCCAGGCGGCCGGTGAGGAGCAGCAGAGCCGCGAAGACGATGGCGTAGGACTCCTGGATCCACTGCGCCTGCGCGGAGGTGGCATCCAGGTCCTCGATCACCGAGGGGACGATCACGTTCACGATCGTGGTGTCCACCACGATCAGCGCCACGCCCAGCGCGATCGCGATCAGGCCGAGCCACCGTCGGGTGGCGGACGGTTCACGCACAACAACACCTTCCATCATGGAACAATTCCACGGTGGACATTAAAGTGGTGAGGGTAGGTTGTCAAAAGGCGTCACGGGTGCGGTTCCCGGGCCACAGGAGAAGGGCGGCGTTGGTGGCGAAGGAATCGGCACACAGCCAGGTGTCGGAGCAGCGCGAACGGCTGATCGAAGGGCTGCGGTCCTACGGCGGCCGCTACACCGAGCTGGGCCGCCTGTTCGCCGACTGGCTGGGCCTGCACTCCACCGACGCGGTGGCCCTGCTGGAGATCACCGCGGCGGACGAACGAGGCACTCCGCTGTCCCCGGCCCGGCTCGGCGAGCGCATCCTGCTGTCCCCGAGCGCGACGACCGCACTGCTGAACCGCCTCGAAGCCGCGGGCCACATCATCCGCAGCCGAGAGCACGCGGACCGCCGGCTCGTGACCCTGCGCAGCAGCCCGCACGTACAGGAGCGCGCCGACGAGTTCTTCCGCCCCCTGGGCGCCCGGATGGACGCGGTCATGGCGGCATGTCCGCCCGAGATGCTGACCGGCTTCGAGAACCTGCTGGCCGATCTGTGCGCCACCATGGACGCCCACATCGCCGAGCGGACCCGCGACAGCTGACGTCCGATCAGCTCCGACGCCCGACCAGCTCCGGCACCTGGAGGGTTCAGCCGCTCAAGCCCGCGGTGGACAGCGCTTCCGGACAGGCGGGGCGGTCATGACGGGCTGCTGCGGGGCAGGTTCCACACCACTCGCCGCTCCCGGGGCCCTTGCAGCAGTCCGCGCGTCTGGGCGGTCAGGGCGGCGAACGCGTTGATGGTCCAGTACGCGAGAGGGTAGAGGGGCAGCAGGAGGCAGGCGTAGGAGAGCTTCGTCGAGGACGGTGATCCGCGGGTCCGCGGCGGCGGTGTGCCGGGCCGTGCTGACGGTGGCGTCCTGGGAGCCGTCGTTGAGGACGAGGATCTGCATGGCGGGGTAGTCGACCTGGCGCAGCGCGTTCACGCACCGGCGATGACGGCTTCCTCGTTGTAGGCGGGGTACGAGGACGGTGACCCCGGGCCACTCGCCTGTCGACTCGCCGAAGCGCGGGCGTTCTTCCAGCACCGGAAGATGACCCCGCCGACCATCCAGGCCGCACCGGTCACGACATGCGGCTTCGGCGCCGCGGTGAACGGTATGCGGGCTTCGGGGCTCCGGCCTCTGAGCCGGATCGTCGTCGAGGCCAGGAGGCTTTGCGCTCCTCGGTGCGCTCGGTCGCGGGAAGGCGCCTGGTCCGTTCGGAGTACTCCCGTTGGCAAGGGGGTGACGCCGCGGCAAGGGTGACGGGCAGGGCCGCCGGCGGGCTGCCGCAGTCCGACGCGAGGGAGCGCACCATGTCCGGTCACCCGCAGTCCATGTCAGCTCGGCCTGCGATCCGTCAGGCCAACGAAGCGGTGCTGAGCCGGTTCCCGTTCGATGACACCCAGGACATGGACGACGCGCGGCACGGCTTCATGGGAACGGCTCCGCGCAGCGAGATCAGCACGGCCGACGGCCGGGTGGTCTGGGATCTCGACGCCTACGGCTTCCTCTCGCAGGACTGCCCGCCCACGGCGAACCCGAGCCTGTGGCGGCAGAGCCGCCTGGTCGCCGACCACGGGCTGTTCGAGGTCGTGGAGGGCATCTACCAGATCCGCGGGTTCGACCTGTCGAACATGACGGTCGTCGAGGGCGAACGCGGCGTCCTGCTGATCGATCCGCTCATCTCCGCCGAGACCGCCGCGGCCGGCCTCGCTCTCTACCGCAGCCACCGCGGTGACCGACCGGTGACGGGCGTGCTGTACACGCACAGCCATGTCGACCACTTCGGCGGGGTGAAGGGCGTGGTCAGCGACGAGGACGTCGCCGCCGGGGTTCCGGTGATCGCGCCGGAGGGCTTCCTGGAGCACGCGGTGAGCGAGAACGTGTACGCGGGCACGGCGATGGCCCGCCGCGCCGCCTACATGTACGGGGCCGCCCTGCCGAAGGGCCCCCAGGGTCAGATCGGCGCGGGCCTGGGGCAGACCACGTCGACGGGCTCGGTCGGGCTGATCCCGCCGACGCTCGACATCACCCGCACCGGGCAGACCGAGACGGTCGACGGCATCCGGATGGTCTTCCAGCTCACCCCCGGTACGGAGGCCCCCTCCGAGCTGAACATCCACTTCCCCGACCACGCGGCACTGTGCCTCGCCGAGAACGCCACGCACAATCTGCACAACCTGTTGACCCTGCGCGGTGCGGAGGTCCGCGACCCGCGGGTCTGGGCCCGGTACCTGACCGAGGCCATCACCCTGTTCGGCGATGCCACGGACGTCGCGTTCGCCTCCCACCACTGGCCGGTACGGGGACGCGAAAGGGCGCTGGGGTTCCTCTCGGAACAGCGCGACCTGTACGCGTATCTGCACGACCAGACGCTGCGGATGATCAACCAGGGAATGACGCCGCTGGAGATCGCCGAGACGATCGAGATGCCTCCGGCGCTGGAGAAGGCCTGGCACACCCACGGCTACTACGGCTCCGTCAGCCACAACACCAAGGCCGTCTACCAGCGTTACATGGGCTGGTTCGACGGAAACCCCGCGCACCTGTGGGAGCACCCTCCCGTCGAAGCGGCGAAACGATACGTGGACTACATGGGCGGCGCCGACGAAGTGGTGCGCCGGGCGCGTGACGCGTTCGCCGAGGGCGACTTCCGCTGGGTGGTCCAGGTCGTCAACCACGTCGTCTTCTCGGACCCGGACCACGCGGAGGCGGTCGCTCTGCAGGCGGACGCCCTGGAGCAGTTGGGGTACGGCAGCGAGAACGGGACCTGGCGCAACTTCTTCCTGACAGGCGCTCTGGAGCTGCGCCGGGGTTCTGTCGGATCTCCGACCGTCACCACGTCCTCCGACTTCCTCAGCGCGCTCACGCTGGATCAGCTCTTCGACGCGCTGTGCATCCGGGTCGACGGCCCTCGCAGCTGGGACGCGGACATCACCGTGCGCTGGAACGTGAACGGCGCGGATCCCGTCACGCTACGGCTGTACAACGGCGTCCTGACCCACACCACCGGCGGCGGCCCGGCGGCGGCCGCACCGGACGTCGAGGTGACACTCGACGAGACGGACCTGCGGGCCGTCCTGCTGGGCCGACTCGCCCCGGGCGACCTCGCCGGACGCGCCACCGTCACCGTGACCGGCGACCTCGGCAGGATCACCGAACTCCTCGGCCATCTCAGCGACCCCGACCCGGACTTCGCCATCGTCACCCCCTGATCCGCCGGGCCGGTGACGGGCGTCACGGAGTTGACCGCCGGGAGCGGGGGTGGCCCGGGTCACGGGCGTCGAGCAGGGCCCGGGCGTGCTCGTCGGGGAAGAGGCCGTCCCGGGCGACGTGGTCGCGCAGCTCCTGCTCGGTGAGCGGGTGGACGTTCCAGTACCGGCCCCAGTTGTCCTGGTAGTCCAGTGCCGGGTCGTGGCCGGGAACGCCGTCGAGCGCCAACTGGGCGCCGCGCATCACCTCGTGGAACGAGTGGTGGCCCGCCGACAGCGAGGTGGCGATCATGCCGGCCCGGATCAGGCCGAGGTCCAGGTCGATCCCCCACCGGTCCCGCATCCGGGCGGCGTGTACCAGGAAACGGTAGGTCGAGCCCGCGGTGCCGGTCGCGACGAGGCCGCCCGAGTCCTCGGACAGCCCCTGGAAGACGGAGCTCATCGCGAGGTCGTACACCGAGGTGGCCGGCATCCAGGTGAGTCCGTGCGCGTTGACGGCGAACGGGCGCTCCGCCCGGCTCAACGGCGGGCGTACGTCGTCGGGGTGGGCCTGGACCGCCACGGCTCTCGTGGCCCGGGCGAGCGCTGCCTGCTTCTCCTGCGGGGAGAGGCCGTCGTCCAGCCTGAGCTCCTCGGCGAGGCGCTCCAGTTCGGCGCGGGCCTCCGCCTGTCGGCGGCTGGGCCGTTCCGCCTCGATCTCCGGGTTCGGGTCCTCGCGGCCGCCGAGCATCTCCGGCACCAGGTCGCTGGAGATGCCCTGGAACAGGAAGGTCACGAGCTCCCGCAGATGTCCGGTCCGCAGCACCTGCTGAAGTGCCGGCCTATCGGTGCCGACGGAGCCCGCCAGGCTCGGGTTCTCGCTGCCGAACGTGGCCAGGTGGCGCGGGAACTGCTGCCGCGCCCGCTCCCACGCGGCGCGGGCCATCTTCCGGAACTCCTCGGTCACCGCCGCGTTCTCGGCGAGGTGCTCGGCCAGTCGCCGTTCGAAGGCGGCGGACTCCTCGGCGTAGCGGATGCGGGCCTGGACCCACGCGGGCACCTCGACACCACGGTCGGGGCTCGTCGCCATGGACCGGCGAGACGTCCGGGATCCGCTCCGGCCGGGGAAGGTCGCGGGCTCCGCGGATTCGGCGGACCTGGCGGACCCGACGCGGCCGGTGCTCCCGGGCCGCTCGGACAGGGGGCCGGTGGCCGGGGCTGGGCCGGAGGTGGGGTGGGAGGCAGGGTCGGAGGTGGGGCGGGGCGGTGCGGGTGTCTCGGGCGCGGGCTCGGGCTCCGCTCCGAAGGGCTCCGGCACCGCTCCGAAGGGCTCGGGACGGCGGTCCAGGCGCGGGTTCGCAGCCTGGCGGTGGTCGTCGATGTCGACCGTCACCGTCCGCCCCCGGTCCGGGTCGGTGGCGCCGCGGACCCGCTTCGCGTCCTGGACGAGCCGGAAGTCGGCGAGCCTGACGTGCGGTCCTGGGGCGCCTTCCTGGAACGTCCTGAGCAGTCGGCCGAGCCGGTCGCCCAGCGCCTTGGCGACCGCCTCGGCCCGCTTGCCGCCGCTTGCCCGCGAACGGTTGCCGTGCCCGGTGACGGTGACCGTCGGCAGCGGCAGCCCGTTCGCCCGGTTCCACAGGCCCGCGCGGGCCAGCGACAGCGCCAGGGCGTTCAGGTTCTCGTCCGCGTCGGGCGACGGGGTGTGCTGCTGCTCCGCGAACCGTACGGTCCGCTGGTGCGGGCGCGGCACGTGGCCGTGCAGGACCACCGTGGTCAGCGGGTTGGAGACGGCGGGCGAACTCTCCGACAGCAGCGCCGCGTTGACCGCGTGCGCCGACTCCCCCGGGCGCTTGCTGTAGGCCCGGAAGAACCACCGGTCCTTGTCCTCCGCGACCGGTGCCGCCACCCGGACCGCGTCCCGGGCGCGGGCGCGGGCCCGGTCCACCTCGCGCTGTGCCGTCGCGTGCTCGGGGCGGTCCTCGGCGAAGTACCAGCGGACCTGCTCCGCCTCGTGGACGTCGGCCAGTGCCCGGGCGGCGCGCGCGAAGCCCTCCAGCCGGGCGATGTCCGACGCGTCCGCGCCGTCGCGCCGCGCCGCCTCGGCACGCCGGTCGGTCTCCTCGGCCAGCCGGCCGAGTTCGTCGGCGTCGTAGCGGTCGAGGTTGTCGTCGACGATGTCGTCGAGCCGGTCCGCCGGGATTGCGGTACGGGAGTGGGTCTCGTTCTCCAGAGTGATCTGGTGGGTGCCGTCCTCACTGGCCAGCACCACCTGGGCGAAGTGGTACGGGGCGTGCGGGCCGACCCGGTCGCCGGGCTTGGCGTGGTTGTGGGTGAACAACTGGGCGCCGCCATTGTTCGTGGTGCTGACCGACTGGATCAGATAGCCCTCGCCGACCTCCGCCCAGGCGAACTGGTTGACCCCGGTGTGCGCCGCTGCCGTGTTCAGCGGCCCGCGCAGCGTGTTGTCCGGTGTGTGGCTCAGGGCCCGGCCATAGGTCTCGCCCGGGGTGGGCGCGCCCACCACGCCACCGGTGAAGCGTGGGTCCGAGCCCGCCCGGCGGGCCGCCCAGTCAGGGGTGACGCCGGTGGCGGGACGGGTACCGCGGGCGACCTCCGTCAGCGCCTGGGCCAGGTGGTGGGTGCCGGTGACCTCCCTGCCGTGCAGTCCGTTGACCGGTGCCGTGGCGACGGCGCCGTCCGGGCCGCGGAAGGCGATGTGGGAGAGCGGCGCGGCCTCGACCCCGGCGACCATCCGGGCGAAGTCCCGGGTGAAGGCGTGCTCGGAGGCACCGGACGCGGTCAGGAACCGTGGCTCCACCCGGAACAGCGGCTCGCCCGTCGAGCCGTCCTCCCGGGTCAGCAGCACGCTGACCGAGGTGTCGGCCACCAGCCTCACCCCGGCGCCGGTCGCGGCCAGTCGCGCGGAGGACCGCTCGATCGCCGCCCGGGTCGCGTACACCTGCCTGCTCCGGCCGGTGGTGTCGTCGCCGGCCGAGTGCAGGGCGAGCGTCCGGTCCGCGGAGATGTGCAGCGGCGGCCGGTCGGCGGCGCGGACGGTGTCCTGATCCTGGTGCGGCAGGACCAGGGCGGGCCCGTCGGCCCCGTCCTCGGCCCGGACCTCGCCGACCGCCGGGGGCCGCGGCCGGGTGAACAGCACCCCGGCGCCGTCCTCGTCGACCACCCGGTAGTCGCGGGTGATCAGGGGCCGGGCGCGCAGGGCGTCGATCCGGCGTTCCCACTGGGCCTGATCGGCGAGCCGGTCGAACTCCGCGTCCCCGTCACTGGTGGAGCCGCTGTCGCTCTCGGAGTCGGTGTCGGTCTCGCCGTCGCTGCTGTCGTCGCGGGCACCGGTCAGGCCGCGGTCCTGCGGGGGCGGCGGGGAGGCCCAGGCCGGACCGGTGTCCCCCGGGCTCCGGTGCACCACCAGGCGGCGGTCTCCCGTGGTGGGGTCGGTGGCCGCCTCGGCCGCGCCCAGCGGGTACCAGACGGGGCGGGCCGTCGTACCGGAGACCAGGTCCGCGACCCGTGCGGCGAACGCCTCGGGAAGCACCAGGACGATGTCCGCGCCGCGCGGTCGCCGGGAGTCGTACGAGATGATCCGGGCCAGCTCCACGGCGTCGCGGACCACGAAGGTCCGCCACGGCGTGACGATCTCGACGCCCCCGCCGTCGGCCTCCTCGGCCACGATCACGTACGGGCCGGTCCACGGCGCGGGCTGTCGGGCGACGCCGCCGGAGCGCTCGGCGAGGTAGGAGTCCAGCTCCGGCGGGCGGGTGCCCGTCCCGGTGAAGTCCCGTCCGGCCGGGCTGCTTTCGGCGGTGCGCAGCAGGGTGTCCTCGGCCAGGGCGTCCCGCCGGGTCTCGATCTGGCGGTCGATGAAGTACGCGGCGAGGTCCTCGGCGCTCTCCAGGTCGTCCGAGGACGCCTCCAGCGCCAACGCCCCGAGATCCAGCACGTCCTGGGCGCCCACCCGGGCCCGGTCCGGCAGATGCAGGACGTCGTGGGTGAGGTCGGCCAGTCCGGCGCGCGGTGGACGGTCGCCCGCCGCCTGCTCGACCAGCGCGTACAGCGCCTCGGAGGTCTCCTGGAGCCGGGCGCGCGGAGCCCTGCTCCACTGCGGGCCGAACACCGTGCTCAGCCACCGCGGGTCGGCCCAGGCCGGAGGGCCGTCCTCGTCCTCGGAGTCGGTGTCGGTGTCGCCGTCGGTGTCGTCCCCGGAGGCCGGGCCCCCGTAGGGCCGGGGCTCCGCTCCGGAGAACGTGCTCAGTTCGTACGCCTCTTCCTCGCCCGGCAGCCCGGGGTGGTCGCTGCTGGGCGGGGGCTTCTGCTCGGAGCCGTTCGCGTCCGGTGTCTTGCTCTCCGCCGCCCTCGTGTCCGGTGTCTTCGTGTCCGGTGTCTTCGTCTCCGTCGTCTTCGGCGCGGGCGCCGGGGAACGGAGCAGCAGCGGTACGAAGTCCCCGCCCCGGCGGCGGAGTCGGAGGGTGGGGCCGTCGGCGGCGGGGCCCGCGTACGTGTGCGGGGTGCCGTTCTCCTCGACCAGGATGACGTTCGCGCCGGTCGCGGCCGCGGCCCACTCGGCCACCGCGCGGTCGGCGTCCGGGCCCCACGGCGCCTCGGCCAGGTGGCGGCGCAGGTGGCCGTCCCGGGCTTCCCGGCTCGGCGCGGGCGCGCCCTGCCGGACGTGGAGGGGCGGGGGCGTGAAGAGCGTGTCGCGCTCCGCCTGGTTGCCGGGCAGTCCGTTCAGGCGCATCAGCTGGGCGGGCGACGCTCCGGCGCGGGTGCGCAGCCGCGCGGCCTCCTGGCGGTCCAGGCCGGGCTGCGCGGCGGCCTGGTTCAAGGCCGCGGAGAGCGCGCCGAAGAAGCCGTTGCCCCGGCCGACGGGGGCGCCTTGGGTGTAGGTCGCGCCGTCGGGGGCGGTGAGCACGCCGTCCCGGTCCAGGCTGAAGCGCGGGCCGGTGGCGTCGGCGGGCGGCAGCCAGGGGGCGGTGGCGTGGCTGCGGTGCGTGGCGGGCTTCGCGGACGTCGTCGCCGTGGACGCGCTCGTGGTGCCCACCGTCGCCTCGGCCGTGGTCGTCGTGCCCGTCGTTGAAGTCGTCGTACTTGTCGTCGTGCTTGTCGTCGTGGGCGTCGGTAGCGGCGTCGTGACCGGGGGCGTGGTCCCGGGCGGAAGCGTGGCGTGGAAGAAGCCCTCCTCGGCGAGGAGCACCGGGTCGGTGGCCGCGTCGACCGCCGCCGGATCCGCGCCGTGCGGGAGGAAGAGCTGCTGCCGGCCCTCCCCCGTCACCACCGTCAGCGGGGTGCCCAGGACCCGGGCGGCGAGCGCGGGCAGCAGGTCGGCGCCGCCGTGGTCGCCCGCGCGGCGCTCGGGCGGGGCCGGTTCTCCGGCGTCCCGGTCCGTCGTGTCCGCTGCCGACGGCTCGGCCGCGAACGGGCGGGACAGGGCGGCGGTGGCCAGCGCGACCCGCTGTTCGGGCGTCGGCCAGAACGTCTGCGGGAGGCGGCCGAGTGCGTCGAACTCCGCCTGCTGCGCGGCCGTCAACACCACACCCGCGTAGTCGAGTTCGGCCTGCGTGAAGGTGTCCGCGGCGTCCAGGGCGAGGGCGTCGAGCAGGTCCTCGTTGCCGTCGTCGGCCAGTGCCCAGGCGAGGCGGTCGCGCGCGGCGGCGATGGCCTCGGCCGTGACCGCCGGATCACCGGGGCCGGCCGCGAACCGGTCGGCGAGGCCGGTGCCGAGGAGGTGGGGAAGGCGTCCGCGGTCCTGGGCGACGGCGAGCAGCGCGTGGAAGAAGGAGGCTCCGTCGTGCGGCACGGCGTGCACCTCGCGCACCGTGGCGCCGTCCGGCGAGGTGAGGGTACGGGGCGCTGTCCCGGTGGACTCAGCGCTCTCGGCGGTCCCGGTGATCTTGTACGGTTCCGGCGCCTCGGAGCGCCAGTCGGGGGCCGTGTACGCCTGCGGCAGATCCTTCACCGAGGCGGAGGCCGAACCCTGGTGATGGGCGGTGAGGCGGGTCGCGGCGAGGTGCAGGCGGTGGTGGTCCGCGGCTGCCGCGTCGGTGCGCCGCCCCCAGCCGCGTACCTCTTCACGGGCCGCCTGCCAGGCGGTGACGGCCGGGGACTGCGCCACGGCCCGGGGCAGGACGGTCGCCCGGTCGGGGTCGCCGTCGCCGAGCGCGGCCTGTTCGTCGGCGCTCAGGTCGAGCCAGGTCTCGCGGGCCTTCGCGCGGGCGTCGTAGTAGTTCTTCTCGGCGGCGGCGAGATCGGCCGCCGCCTTGGCCTGGTCGTCCCAGGCCGTGCGGGCCTCGTCGGGGAACGTGGTGTCGTCCAGGAGGCCGTGGTCGCGGGCGATGTCCTCGCGCAGCCAGACCAGGGCGGTGGTCTCGGCCTCGGCGGCGCGCGGGCCCCGCCGGGGCTTGCCGAGCGCCTGCAGTGGGCGGCTGTCGGTGACCCGGTGGTCCACCTCGGCGACCGACAGCCAGCTGACCGGCACCGCGAAGAGCATGCTGCGGTCGGTGACGACCTTGAGGTGGGTGCCGAGGGTGGTATCCGTGGCGCCCTTGAGCGTGGTGCCGTCGTTCGCGCCGCCGATCGGGACCGTGACCCCGGGGTTGATCACACCCGCGTTGCTGTTGCCCGCCAGCGGTGATGTGCTCGCCGCCGCCTCGGTGTTGTCGGTGATGCCGGCCTCCAGCGTGTCGGAGGTCTTGTTCCGTTGCATGGCCTCCATGCGCGGCTTGTTCTCCACCGCGAGGAGGCGGGCGCCCCGGCGGTGCATCTTGGCGTAGAGGCGGGAGTCGGCGGTGTGGGACTGGCCGAGGAGGCGGGCGGAGGACTGGGTGGGCAGCGGCGAGCCGTTCGCACCGAGCGCCTCGCGGAAACCCGCGGTCAGGCCGACCTGGCTGGTGGCCTCCTGCTGGGCCTGGGCGGGCGCGGTGCCGAGGCCGGTGAGCGGGGTGTGGCGGGCCATCCGTACGCGTTCGGCGAGCGACGTTCCCGTATGCCGCTCGCCGAGGTCGCTGTCACCGGGGAAGCCGTCCGCGCGGGCGGTGGCGAGGGTCAGGGCGTCCTGCACATTGGCCGCGCCCACGATGTCCACGGCGAGGATGCCGGAGCCGATCAGATCGTCGAAGGGCAGGATGTCCGGGTCGGGGGCGCCCGTGCCCCTGTCCGTCGTGCGCCACTCCGCGATGCCCTCCGGGCGTGCCTGATGTGCCGTCAACACCCGTACCGCACGCTCCGGTTCGGGTACGTCCTGTTCGGTGATCGCACCGTCGGCGCCGTCGCCCTCCGGGGTGAGCAGGCTCGTCGGGAGCATCTCGTTCAGGCTGCCGACGGGGGCGGTGGCGCCGAGGCCGAGCGGTCGGCCGGTCGCGTCCGTCATGGTGACGGTCAGGGTGTACGTGGTGACGATCTCGGTGTGCGTCTGGGTGGTGGCGATGTTCGGCATCGCGGTGCTGCCGGTCGCCTCGGTCCGGGTGCTCGACCGCTGCCCGGCCGCGGTGCCCTGGAGGGCGGGGTTGGCGAGGAGGACGCCGCTGTCCGCCGCGCGCTGGCCCACGCTGAGCGTCGCATCGCCGCCCCGGTCCTGGGAGGCGCCGTCGGCGTCGTCGCGGGCGGTGTTGCGGTAGTCCTCCAGCTCGAAGCCGGTACGCAGCCGCTCCACGGTGGTCGTGACCGGGGTCAGCGTGAACCGGAGCTGCCCGGGGCTGCCGCCGACCGGCAGGTGGTGCGGGCTCGACCAGGCCCGGTAGCGGACCGGCAGGCTCATCCCGTCGGTCGTCAGCTCGTGCACATGGGAGCGGAGGAAGTCCGGGGAGAGGCGCTGGAGGGCCTGCTCCCGGTCGTGCGAGGGGACGCCTATCCGCTCCAGCCGCCCCATCAGCTGCTGCGCCGCCCCACTCGCGTCGAGCCGGCCGCTGGGGTGCGTGGGGAAGCGGCGGCCCCGCAGGAAGGGCGGCAGCCGGTAGCCGCCGCCGAGGTTGCGCGGCGTGGTGGCGCCCAGTCCGTCCGGGGCGAGCCCGGCCTCGATGGCGTCCTGCATCGGCAGGTGGAACATCACCGCGTCCCGGATGCGCTGGAGCGCGGCGGCGGCCCGGCGCGGGGCGAGGCCGCGCCCGAGCCGCCCGGACATCCGCCCGGCCAGGGCGCTGATCCCGGCCCCGGCGCGGGTGCCGACCGCGCCCATCGCGGCCGTCCAGCGGTCCCGTACGGCGACGGTCTCGGCGGCGTCCGCGACGACCAGATACATCCGCCCGGCGTAGGTGAGGGTGGTGTTACGCCCCCGGGTGAGGGTCTGCGAGACGCTGCGGCCCTTGCCCCAGGCGTACTGGAGGGCGGTCGCGTACGAGCCGATCACCGCCGGCCGGCCGGGCGCCTGCTGCAACGGCATGGCGGCGCCCTGGAGTCCGAGGGTGGTACGGGAGCCGCTGCCGGAACTCCCGGCGATGCGGTGCTCGTTGCCGATCGTGGCTTCCAGGGTGCCCGGCTTCGGGTCGCTCCTGACCCGCAGGTTGCTGAGTTCGCCCCGAACGGCGGCCTTCAGATAGTGGGTGGAGAGCGGGCCCGCACCGGTGAGCCCGGTGATGCGGGAGCCGAACGGGCCGAGGTACTGGCCGAGTTGTCCGGCGATGCTGAGGTTCACCATCGCCCGGCGCAGGGCGGTGCGCACCGGAGCTCCGGGGGCGGCGACGTGCCAGGAGTCGCCCGTCGCACGGTCGGCGGTGTCCTGGACGAGCTGCTGGCGCTCCCGGCCGCCCTCGGTGCTGAGCACCACGTGCGGGGCGCTGAGCAGCCTGCCGACGAGCTGCCGGTCGGCCGCGCTCGTCCGGGGCAACGGACGGGTTCCGTCGAGGAGTTGGTCCGCCTCGGTGGAGGAGAGCGGCCGGGGTGCGGGGGCCGGGGGCGGCGGCGGTGTCGGGCCGGTGGCCGGAGGGTCGGCGGGGGCATGGCGTTCGGAGCCGTGGGACGCGGGCACGGCCAGCTCCACGCGGCCGACGGTCTCGCTCCCCCGGCTGAACAGCGGACGTTCCGCGACCTTGCTGACGAAGACGCCCGCACCCAGCACGCCCACCGAGAGGAGCCGGGTCCAGCCGCGCGGGCGGCGGTGGCCTTCGAAGGTGGCGCCCAGCTCCACCTGGTAGCTGTAGAGATCGGCGCCGTTCTGGAAGGCCAGCTGGTCGTGGGCGACCGCGACAGTGTTCCGGGTGGCCTTCGTGTCGGTCTTCGCGTAGCGGGCGCCGAGGGCCACGTTGCCGGTCTGGCGCGGCACCCCGGCCTCCGGCGCCTTGTCGTGGTCGCGCGGCGAGATGCCCAGCTCCACACCGGCGGAGAGGGTGGTGGAGTCCTGCTGCCCCTGGCCGGAGACCTCGGTGCCGATCACCCCGTTGCGCAGCGAGCGTTCGCTCAGGGTGGTCTCGAACCGCCGGTCGGTGAGCCGGGCCCGCAGGATGAGGGTGTGGTGGCCGCGGCGCACCTTGCCGTCCTCGGTGAGGGTGACCGGGATCCCGGTGGTGGTGAGGTCGTCCAGGCTCTGCGCGAGGGTGGGCCGGTTCAGCGCCTCGCGCACCTGCCGGTCGTTGTGCAGGGCGGTCCGCATCCGCCCGTCCCCGTACCAGAGCTTGGCCAGCCGCGGGTGCCGCAGCATCAGCGGCGGGACGAAGAGCGAGGGGTACGCGCGGTGGAGCGTGTCCAGGACCGTGTCGGCGAAGGCCCGCAGGGGGTCCTGGGGAGGAGGCGCGGGGGCGAGTGCGGGCGCGGGCACCGGGGCGGGCGGCTGCTGGTTCTGGCTCGGCGGGGCAGGGGGCTGCTGATTCTGGTTCGGCGGGGCGGGCGGCTGCTGGGTCTGGTTCTGGTTCGGCGGGGCAGGGGGCTGCTGGTTCTGCTGGGCGGGGGGTCGCTGGTCGGGGCGGAAGCCCTCCGCGCGGACCTGGCCGCTCAGGTGCACCGGGTCCTCCCGGGTGAGGTACCACGGCACCGGCGGCTCGGCGTCCGGGTTCGGTCCCGCCGCACCGGGCGTACGGCTGTCCCAGCCCGCGAGCCGGCGCGCGTCCTGGGTGGAGATCCAGTCCAGGCTGACCACCCGGACCGGGCGGGCGGCGGACGCGGGTTCGCCGGCCGCCCGCACCATCAGGGTCCGCTCCACGCGGTAGAGCGCGAGCGGGTGGTTGCGGACGCGGCCGGTGGTCTTGCGGGCCGCGTCGACGCCGAGGTAGTGGCCCCGTCCGGTGCTGAGGTCGGTGCGGACCATCGGGCCGCCCTGGAGGCGTACGTCGGTCTCCGGGCCGATGAGGGTGTAGTTCGGCCCGGCGGTGACCTGGACGCCGAGGCGGGTGTCACGGAGGTGGGCGCGCTGGTTCTGGTAGGTGGTCTGGGTGAGGTCGCGCACCTCCGACTTGACCGACTCCGTGACCAGGGTGGCCCGGTGCGGGACCGACCGCTCGACGATCAGGTGCCCGAGCGGGTGCTGACCGCTGCCCCGGGTCAGCTCGGGCCCGCTGACCGGTCCGGCGAACCGCCCGAACAGGCCGAGCAGCCGTCCGGGCCGGACGTAGGAGACCAGTGTGCGGTGGGCCGAACTTCCGGGCCGGGCACCGGAGATGGCGAGCGCCACGTCCTCCGGCGGGTCCGTCAGGTGCAGGGCGGTGGTGTCGGTGATCCGCGGCTCGACACCGTCCGGGAAGGTGAGCGTCTCCGGTGCCCGGCGGGGCCCGTTGAAGGGCACCGTCAGATCGTCCGGCAGCCGCCAGCTCAGCCCGTCCCGCAGGGCGAACCCCGCCGTGTGCACAGGGCTGCGCAGCCAACGAGGGGCGGTGGCGGGCGCGGTGGCGCCCCGGCCGGTGGTGCCGGTCGCCTCGGTGACGCGCTCCACCCGCACCCGGTAGTGGACGTCGTCCAGGTGCAGATGCGAACCGTCCAGGCCCCGGTACTCGGACTGGTGGTACGCCTGGGTGCCCAGGGTGTAGTCGGTCCGGCGGCTCCAGCCCAGCGAAACCCCTATCTTCAGCAGCCAGTTGAGCGGCGGGCCCATGCCCAGCGCACCGGCGATCCGCCGCCCGACGCCGACGCTGCGCCCACCGCCCGTACCGGCCTGGCCGCGTCGCATGGTGTCCACCCGGACCGTGGAGCCGTTGACGTCGGAGAACCTTTCCCAACGGTGGTACGGAACGGCCTCGACGGTCATCTCGTGGCCGACCCCGGACTTCTCCCGGCCCACGAAACGGGCGCCCCGCGGGGCGGTGAAGGCGCCGGGCTGGTCGGTCAGCAGGCGCAGCAGCTCCGCCTCGTCGAACTGGGCGCGCAGCTTCTTCGGCAGCGTGCCGAGGATCTCCTGGGCCACCTGTTCGGGCGAGCGCAGGGTGAGGACGCCGACGCCGTTCAGGAGCCCGGGCCGCGGGGTCCGGCGCGTACGGGCACCCGGCCCGTCGCCCCTCGGGTCGGCGTCCGGGTTGATCAGGACGGCGGGCAGCCGGCTGCCGTCCTCGAAGGTGACGGTGCGCGGCGCCGGGCCCGGCGGCCGGGCGTCCTCGCCGGTCAGCAGGCGTGCCGGACGGTGCCGTTCGAGCTGGGTCTCCAGCGGTACGGGATCGCCCCGGTCCGGGCTCTCGGGGCCGGGCGCGTCCAGGTCGGTGATGCCGCCCATGCTCCGCAGCCACTGTCCGAAGACGTCGGATCCGGCTGGGTCCTGGGTGGCCGGCACCGGCGGGGCGGTCGGGGCGGAGGTGGGGGCGGGGATGGGGGTGGGCAGGGCCGTGGCCGGGACCAGGGCGTCGTAGTGGTCGGTGCCGTTGTAGGCCAGGCGCAGAATGCCGCCCCGGCCGCCCGGATTGAGGGGGGTGACGAAGGCGGGCGCCGGTGGCTGGGTGCTCCCCGGTACCGCCGGATCGGGCTGCACGAGCCGCAGATCGAGGTCGAGGGTGTGCGCCAGGGCCTGCGGGAGGACGTCGGCGAAGGGAGAGGCCCACAGCGCGGGCAGTTCGGCCGCCGCGAGGATCAGCCCCTCGGTGCCGAGCCGCCGCGCGTCGGCGGGGGTGGGCGCCACATCGGCGAGGTGCGGGTACCCGCTGTCCCGGAGCATCCGCCGCCAACGCCGCCCGTCGCCGCCGGTGACGACCGCCTGCGCGATCGCGTCCCAGCGCTGACCGATCCGGCTCTGCGCGCCCGGGTCCCGTACCCCGGCGAGGGCGGTCATCCGCAGGTCGTCGACGACGGCGAGCACCGGGTCCGGGGTCGCCTCGGCCGCCGTGGTGAGCAGTTCGGACCCGGTGAGCCGGTCGCGCAGCAGCTCGCGCAGCCGGGTGATGTCCCGCGCGGCCCACGCGGGCGGCACGTCCTGGCCGCGCGCGGTGTCGAGCAGCGCCCGGAAGAGGCAGTTCCCGCCGCCGGGAGTGTGCAGCCGCCGGAAAGTCAGGCCGTCCGCGCGCACGGTGTCGGCGGGGCCGGGCGTCGCGGCCTCCTTGCTGAGCAGGGTCAGATCCTCGGCGATGCTCTCCGGGCGGCTCGGCGCGGGCGCCAGGTCGGGCCTGCGGCGGGCCAGTTCGGCGGTGTCCTCGGGGTTGAGCGCCAGGTCGGACAGGGGCAGCGGGGTGTCGGAGAGCGACCAGGTGATCCGTGCGGCGGGCGCGTAGGCGAGGCCGCGTACATCGTCCGGCGAGACCAGGGCGTTCGGCGGGAGCTCGACGGGCGGCGGAGGCGGCGGGGGCAGCAGCGCGTCGAGGGTGGTGTCGGGCCCGGCGTCGGCCCGCAACTCGGCTGCCGCGCGCAGGAATGCGCGGTACTCGTCGGGGGTGGGGTCGGCTGTGCTGGCGGCGGTGTCGGCACCTGCGGGATCTGCCGTCGAACTGTCGACGGAGGCGCCGGGCGAACTGCCGACGGTGGCGGAGCCCGTCGAACTGCCGACCGTGGCGGCGCCTGTCGAACTGCCGACCGTGGCACCTGTCGCACCCGTCACGCCGCGCCGGTCGATGACCATGCGGCGCAGGAGATCCGGGGTCATCCGGCCGTCGCCGTAGCGGGCCGCGGTGCCCTGGTCGAGCCAGCGCAGACCGTCCACGTACGCGAGCCCCGCCAGCAACTCCTTGTTCCCCGGCTGCTGTTCGGCGTCCGTACCGAGGACGTCGCGCAGGGTACGGATCTGCTGGAGCGTACGGGCCCGGGCGAAGGCGTCGGCCGGGTCCGGTCCCGCGTGCAGGCCCGCGTCGCGTGCCAGCGCGTCCAGGTCCGCCCCGCCCGGCTCCGGGGTGAAGAGCCGCCACCGGCCCGGCCCGTCCGGGCCCTCGGTGAGCACCGCGCGTACGTTGCCGTCCCGGTCCTTGGCGGTGCCCGCCTCGGTGGTCGGCGCGTACACCTGGCGCCCGGTCCGGTTCGCCACGTGCTGGGCCACCGGCAGCCCGGCGATCTGCGGCTGCTGCCCGGTCTCGCAGGAGAACAGCACCAGCGGACGGTCCTGATCGCCGTCCTGCGCCCAGGACTTGAGGACCTCACCCAGCTGCACCCCGCTGACCTTCACCGTGGGGTGCGCGGCGTCGTTCGTGCCGAGCGTGACGGTACGAGGGGTGCCGTGGCCCGCGAAGTAGTCGGCGCCCCGCGCGGTGCCGGAGCCGGGGAGCGCGGTCGGCGGTCCGGTGAACACCGTACGAGGGGCGGGCGGCGCATCGGTGGGCCCCGGGGCTTCGGAGGAGGTGGTGCGGATGCCGCGGAAGGTGTCCTGGCCGAGCAGCGCCCGGCGGCCCGCGCTCAGCCCCGTACCGTCCTCGGCAGAGCTCTGCGAGATGGTCAACGTCTGCACCGCACGCCCGGGTCGGGGAGTGTTCGGCCCCTCCGGCACCCAGCGTCGCAGCTGCGCGAAGGGCACCGCGTGGCCGCTCAGCGTGGTGACGACGGGCCCGCCCTCGGGAGGCGTGGGGGTGGTGGTGTCTCCTCCGGTGGTGTCTCCTCCGGTGGTGTCGATGTCGCCGCGGCCCGACTCCAGGTGCGGGTCCGTGGCGGTCCGCTCCGGGGCCGGGCGGGGCCTGGCGGTGTCCAGGGCGCCGTTGCGGACCAGGGAGTCGACCATCTGCGGTACGGAGTGACCGCCTTGAAACAGGCTGTACATGTTGTCGGGCACGACGGGCCGGAAGCCCTGCTCCAGAAGGAGTTTGGGCAGCAGGACCTGGACGTTGGAGCGGAGGTTGCCGTCCTGGAATGGGTGGACGACGTGCAGCGCCCGGATGGTGCGGGCGATGGAGGCGAGCTTGGCGGCGTCGTCGGCGTCGGGCCGGCCGACCCGCGCGTAGTGCTGCTGGAACAGCGTGTCGACGAGGCCGGGGGCCGCGCCCTTCCGGTAGTTGGTCGCCAGCGAGGGGTTGCTGTGCATGAAGCGGGTCAGGATGGTGACCGGCCTGGGCGAGGGCAGCGGGTTGGCCCAGTTGTGCGTGGTCATGTCGTAGACCAGGGCCTGTTCCCCGATGCGCTCGTCGAACATGTCGCCGGCGAGCGCGTCACCCCGCAGCGGGAACTGGGTGGCCCCGCCTCCGGACCAGCCGATCGTCCGGCCGAGATGCCCGGTCGCCAGGCCGTGCATGGCCAGGTAGGCGGAGGAGTCCATGGGGGCCGCGACCGTGCCGGGGTCGCCCAGGAACTGGGTGTACGCCGCGACCATGCCCGCCTGGAAGCCCGGGGACCGGTCGTGGTCGTAGTAGGAGCCGGGGTCGTCGGGGAAGGCGGCCAGCGCGGCTTCGTGGTTCTTGGGGTCGATGTAGAACTTCCACCACTCGTTCTCCGGCAGGAAGTCCCGCAACGTCTCAGGCTGCCCCGGGCCCGCCTGATCCGTGGCGGGCCCGCCGGTGGCGGGGGCGGTGCTGGTGCCGAGGTCGGTGCCGGGGGCGGTGCTTTCGTTGTCGCGCCCCGACTCCAGGTGCAGATCGGTGGCCGTCTCGGTCCAGGGGCGGGACAGGGTGGCGAGCTTGGACGCGGCGGGGGTGTCGGTGGTCGTGGTGACGGGCAACGGCTTGGCGTCCGGGGCAACCTCGTTGCTGGTTACGGGAGTCGGCTCGCCCGAGAGCACCTTCACGGGGAGCGGGTCCGTGTCCGTTTCCGTGTCCCTCGCGGCGGGCTCGGTACCGACCGGTTCCGCGGTCGACGTCTCCCCGGCCGCGTCGTCGGTGTCGGGGGCAGCGGCGCTCTGTGTGGCGGGGCGCGAGGCCGGGGTGGTGGCAGCGCCGGGCGGTGAGGTGGCGGACGTGACGGGGGGCGGAGTCGTCGACGTGGCAGGCGGCGTGCCGGCGGACGTGACGGATGGCTGTGTCGCCGACGTGACGGGCGGCGAGGCGGGCGACGTTCCGGGCGGTGCGGCCGCGGACGCCACGGGCGGCGGAGTCGCCGACATGACCGGCGGCGCGCCGAGCGCGGTCGCGAGCGGGAGCAGCACGTCCGCGCCGGGGAACGCGGTCCCCCCGGCGCCCTCCACCGTCCCGGCGAGCCCCGGACCGGTGAGCGGACGGACCTGGACCGCGTCCCCGGGGCCGTCGCGGGTCAGCTCGACCGCGCCGCGTACGGGCTCCCCCGCCGCGTCCGGCGTGTCCGACGCGACCGGCGGGCCGAGCACCACGGCCCGGTCGACCCCGGCGCCGTCCAGCAACGCGGCCGCCTCCGGCGACCCCGTACCCGGCGGCGGCAGTTCCGAGACGACGACCGTCAGCGGAAGCGCCTCCGAGGTGGCGGTCCCGGGGCCTTCGACGACAGGCGAGGCTTCGGCCTGCCCGCCCCGCACGTCCGAGCCGCCGCCGACCTCGCGCACATCGCCCGACCCCATCGGCGCGTCCACCGTCACCGGCGTACCGAAGCCGCCCAGGGCCCTGCGGACCTCGTCGGCGTCCACCTGGGCGGCCGGGCTGTCCCCCGTGGGCACCACCCGGACCTCTGGGACCTGCGACAGGTTCGTGTGCAGGCCGTCGCGTACGCCGATCTCCGCGCTGTCGGGCGGCTGGGCCCCCCGTACGGCGGCAAGGTCCCGCAGCGCCTGCTCGCGTACCTCGGCGGGGCCCTGGTGGACCTGCTGCCAGAGCGCGTTCTCCGCTGCGGTCACGGGCAGCGGGCCCGGGGTGTACGGCGGCGGGTCGGCCGAGAAATAGGGCGGCGGGTCCTGCGACGCATAAGGCGAGGCGTAGGGCGGTGCATAGGGCGACCCGTCGGGCGGCGCATAGGGCGGCGGCGACTGGCTGCCGGTGAGGTCGCCCTGGCCGGTGGTCTGCTGCACGACCGGCGGAGGCGAGGAGAGCCCGGACCCGCCGCCGCCCGTGGTGTCCGTACGCGAGGGGCCGCCGCCCGCGCTGCGGTCGGATTCGTCGCCCGTGCCGCGCGTACCGGAGTCGCCGCCGCCGGAGACGGTGGGCGGCGGCTGGTTGCGCAACTTGTCCATGGCGTGGCGGAGTTCGGCGCCGCTGTTCAGGGCGGCCCCGGTGAGCGTGGACTCGACCCGGCTGCTGATGCCCGCGCCGAAGAAGGTGGTCCAGCTGGAGGACCAGTCGCCGTCGAAGGCCCCCTTGATCAGGATCTCCGCGACCACCTCGCCCGCTCCGGCGGCGAGGAAGTCGGCCGTTCCCTTGAGCCCGTAGTGCCCGGCCAGCGCGCCCGGCCGGTCCAGGTTGAAGCGCAGGATGCGGCTGTTGCGCCACAGCTCGGGGTTGTTCCGGAAGGAGAGCGGGCCGTCCCGGAAGGTGACGGGCGGCGGGTCGGGGGTGGGCGTGGGGCCGTTGCCGTTCGGGGTGGGGTCGGGGCGGTCCTTCGGGAAGTTGCCGCCGTCCGGGCCCGGCTTGGGGTTGGGGGTCGGGCCGTTGTTCTTCAGGTCGATGTCCGGGGTGTCCCGCGGGCGCGGGTTGGGGTTCTTGAAGTCGAGATCCGGGCCGTTCTTCAGGAAGTTGCCGTCGAAGCTCCGGACGATGTCCTTCGCGAACTTCTCGAAGACGCTCGTGAAGAAGCCCGCCGCCGCGCCGAACGCGGCGGCCTTGCCGATGTCGCTCCAGTCGATGGAGTCGGGGCGGCGGCCGTCCGGGGCGAAGTTCATCATCGCCAGCCGCACGGCGAAGGTGGTGAACGCCTCGGCGAACGCCTCCGTCAACGAGGGCGCCAGGTGCAGCCGCTGGAGCAGGTGGCTGAGCGTGGTGAGGATGAAGAAGCGGCTGCGGAGCTTGGCCATCATGATCTGGCTGGCCGAGGCGCCGCCGGTGAAGAAGGACATCGCCAGATAGATGGCGATCTCGATGAGCAGCCGGATGATCTCGGCGATGACCTGCCACTTGGACTCCATGATGTCCATGGAGGTCTTGCGCCGGCCTTCGGCGATCTTGTCGAGCTGTTCGGCGAAGTCGCGCAGGTAGTTCTTGCCGCCGTCGTCGACGAGCATGCCCATCGCCTTGCCGTACGACGTGGCGAGGTCGTCCGGCATGGACTCGCCGATGTCGTGGATCGACTTGTCGATCAGCGAGGACAGCCGCTCCAGTTTCCGCCCGAGGCCGGAGTAGGGCCGACGGCTCTCGAACGCGAGATCCTCGTCGGCGTCCATGAGCTTCTCCCCGGTGAGGATGAAGATCATGGCGTTGACCTCGGGCGATACCTGGATGCTCACCGGCGGCCGCCCCGGGGGCCGCGCGGGCAGGACCAAGCGGCCGCTCCCGATCGCGTACGGGAGCGGCCTGCGCTGCGCGGGTCAGCGGCGGCCATGCCCGCCCGGGCCGTCGAATCCGTCGGTTTCGAGGCGGCTGTTGCCGTGCTCTATCTCGTCGATGTTGCGGTCGCGGGTGTCCTTCATCATCCGGACGTTGCTGACGGTGGCGTCGGTGATGCCCACCAGTGCGTCGCGGATGGACAGCATGGTGTCCTTGGTGGTCTGCCGCTCCTTCTGCTCCTGCGGCTTGGCCTTCTCCGAGAACTCGCTGTTGGTGCCGGGCCAGCTGACCGTGGGCGCCAGCTCGTCGAGGAACTCCTCGGTCATGTTCCGGGTGAGCGTGCCGATCTCCTCCAGCTGCCGCGCCAGGGCCTCGATGCGCTGCGGGTCGACGTAGTAGCGCTGTCCCATCCGTCAGTCCTCCCCCTCGTCGCCCAGCGCGTCCCGCCACGCGGGGGTGGCCGGGCCGCCGCCCCGTGCCGAATCCTCGTCGTCCTCGCGCAGCACCTCGGGGCCGAAGATGCGCTCCCAGTCCAGCTCGAAGCCCTTCAGCTCCGGCACGTTGCTGCTGGGCTCGGCGAAGGGGGCCATCGCCTTCATCACATGCCGGTTCATCTTCAGGCGTGCCGCGCTCGCCGCCTCCAGGACGCTGGCGGCCAGCTCCTGCGGCGACATGTCGCGGTACTTGTTCTCCAGGAACTCGATCCCGGTCAGCTCGCCCTGCGGGCCGGCGGTGGCCCGGACCGCACGGTCGGAGGAGAGCACGGCGAACGACGCCGTCCGCAGCTCGCGCTCGGTGCGTGCGACCGCCTCCTGGGCCGCCTGCAGTTCGGCCATGGCCTTCTCCAGGCGCTTCTCCAGCGGTTCCGTCACTGCCCGCTCCCCTCCTTCTGCCTCGGTCCTCCCGTACGTACGGGAGGCGCTGAACCACTGCTGCCGACCTGCACATCCTGCCCGTCGACGCGGAACTGAGCGACCGTCACCTGCCGATGACGGCCGGGGTGCCGCCCTCCTCGGTGCCCCACACGTCCGCGTCCTCCTCCAGATAGTCGGCGGACGTGGCCGGCCTGCGGCTCTGCTCCGGCTCCTCCTCCGAGGAGTCGCCGCCGCCGGTGGTCGCCACCCGGGATGCCGGGGCCAGGAAGGTGTCGCTGTCCTCCTGGCGGTTCCACGGGCTGCGCCTGCGGCGGTTGCGGCGCTCGCTCTCCTCCGCCGCGTCGACCAGGACGGCCCGTACGCGTTCGCCGTTGCCCTTGTCGCCGCCCGCGCCCATGCCGCCCATGCCGCCGCCCATCGGCATGCCGGGGCTGCCGGGCATGCCCGGGGCACCGGGGGCGCCGCCCGGCGCGGCAGGGGCGAGCGGAGTGCCCGCACCGGCCGCGACGCTGTCCGAGAGCGGGGCGACCCCGCCGGAGCCGACGATCTCCGGGGAGCCCGCCGCACCGGGGAGGCCGCCGCCCGGACCTCCGGCGGCGGAGTTGCCGCCGACGCCCAGCTCGGAGAACGACAGGTCGCGGGAAGTGGTGCCGTCGCCGCCACCGGACCCGCCGCCGTTCAGGCCGCCGCCGTTCCCGTTCAGGTCGCGCAGATCACCGAGGTCGTCGAGACCGTCGAGACCGTTGCGGCCATTGAGACCGTCGAGGCCTCCGGAACTCCCCGGCCCACCCCGCGCGTTCAGATCCTTCAGGTCCACCGTCTCCGTTCGGCCCTGCGGGTCGGTGACGGTGGCCACGCCGGTGTCCGGGTCGATGACCTGCCTGGATCCGTCCGGGAAGGTGGTGGTCAGCCGGCCGTTGTCCAGGGTGGTGGTGGAGCCGTCCGGGTTGGTCACCGACGCCCCGTGGGTGAGGTCGGTGACCACGGCGGAGCCGTCCGGGCGGGTGGTGGTGAACTGCCCGGTCTCCGGGTCGAACACGGCCTCGCTGCCGTCCGGGAAGGTGGTCGTGAAGCCGTCGTCGCCGAGGGCGGTGTGCCCGCCGGTCGGGGTCTCCAGGCCGAGCCGGTCGGTGTTGAGGTTCCCGAGGTCGCCCAGGTCGTCGAGGCTCCCCCGGTCGCCCAGGTCGCCGATGTCGCCCAGGTCGCCGCGCGATTCCGTGGGCAGGTCGGCGTTGATGTCGCCGAGGTTCCCCAGGTCCCTGAGGTTTCCCAGGTCCCCCAGGTCCCCGGTCCCGTTCCGTTCGTTCAGGTTCCCCAGGCTGCCGAGGTTCTCGGTGGTGGTCGTACCGTCGGGGGCGGTGGAGACCGCCTGGCCGGTTTTCGGGTCGACGACCTGCGTCGTACCGTCGGGGAAGGTGGTCGTCAGCTTGCCGTCGTCGCCGAGCGAGGTGACCGAGCCGTCCGGGTTGGTCACCCGGACGCCGTCGGCCAGGTCCTGTGTGGTGACGCTGCCGTCCGGATGGGTGGTGGTGAGAAGTCCGCTGTCCGGGTCGAAGGAGGTGCTGCTGCCGTCCGGGAAGCCGGTGGTGATGCTGGAGCCGTCGAGCTGGGTGGTGCCGCCGGTCGGGGTGTCGATGGAGCCGCGCGCGCCGTCGTTGAGGCCGCCGAGGTTGCCCAGGTTCTGGGTGATCGCTTCGTTGGCCGCGTCGTTGGCGTTCTTCGTACCGCCCGGGCCGCCGTTGAGCTGGCCGAGGCTGCCCAGGTTCTGGCCGACCGGGAGCGGGCCGCCGCCGGGCCCCTGCTGGTTCTCGCCGCCGGGGCCGTTCACCTCGCCGAGGCTGCCGAGGTTCTCGGAGATCGCGTTGTTCACGTCGTCGAGGCCGGGGCCGTTCGAGGAGCCGGGACCGGAGCCGGGGTTGTTGAGGTCGCCGAGGTCGCCGAGGCTCTCGGTCACCGGGAGGTCCTGCTTGAGGTTCAGCAGCTCGTCGAGGTTGCCGATGTTCTCACCACCGCCGCCGCCCGGCCCGTTGATGTTGCCGAGGCTCTCCTCCATCTGCTTGGCCTGCTCCTCGGCCTCCCGCTTGGCCTCCTCCTGCTCGCGCCGCTGTTCCTCGCGCAGTTCGTCGGCGTACTTGCGGTCCTCGTCGCGCTGCTTGTTCTGCTCCTCACGCAGCTCGTCCTGAAGCTTCTTGTCCTCCTCGCGCTGGAGGCGCTGCTCCTCACGGAGTTCGTCCTGAAGCTTCTTGTCCTCTTCACGCTGGAGGCGCTGCTCCTCGCGCAGTTCGTCCTGGTACTTCTTGTCCTCCTCGCGCTGCTTCCGCTGCTCCTCGGCGAGCTCTTCCTGGAGCCGGCGGTTCTTCTCGTTCTCCTCGTTGATCTTCTCCTTCTCCTCGTCCAGCTTCTTCTTCTCGTACTCCTCGCCGGCCGTGCTGGTCGACTTGGGCTCGGGTACGTTGCCGGAGAAGTCCTTGGAGAGCGTGAGGAACTGGTTGTTGAGCCTCGACTGCACCTCGCGGGCGGGCTTGACGAGCAGGTCGTCGACGGCCCGGCTCCAGATGTCGACGGCCTTGTCGCCGACCTTCGCCCAGTTGGCGATGTCGTTGAGGTCCCCGTAGTCCGGGTGCACCTGGGAGAAGCCGGCCTGCGGGCTGTGGCTGACCGTCGTGGAGTAGCGGGTGGTGTAGGACTTGATGTCCGTCTTCGCCACGTTCTCCGTGTCGACCCACTGGGCGAGGTCGTCGAGGACGTAGCGCAGCACTCGGTGCGGGTCGTAGTAGTCCGACTGGGCCCAGGTCAGCCAGTTGCTCAGCAGGTCCCGGGCGGCCTGCTCCAGGTGGGAGCGGCCGAGCGAGAGCGCGCGGGAGTACACGGTGTTGCCGGTGCCGGTGTCGTCGCCGCTGCCCGCCGTGTTGTCGAAGGTCTCCACGTAACTGTCGTAGTTCTCGCGGATCTTCTTGATGAGGCTGCGGAAGACCTCCGCCGCCTCGCCCTTCCAGCTGGCGTCGTCCCGCCCGAAGCGGTCCTCCCAGTCCTTCAACAGCGGTGCGTGGTCCTTGAAGAACTTGGCCGCGTAGTCGAAGGAGTGGCCCGCGGTGGTGAAGGAGTTGAGGTCGACGACGTCGGACTCGCCGGCGACGAGGCCGCTGAAGCGGCCGTCGCCGCTGTTCCCCTTCAGCAGGGCGAGGAGCGCCGCCCGGGGCCCGTTCATGTACTGGGCCAGCGGGATGGTGCTGAACTTGTCCTTGTTGTAGTCCGTGAACTCGTTGCCTTCACGGACGGACACGTTCTCGACGTCGGTGGAGTCGGTGCCGGCGAAGATGATCTCGTCACCGGACTTCACCCGGCCCTCGAAGACGATCCGGGCCTGCATGATGGAGCGCTTCTTCCCGCTGTCGAAGAACCAGATGTCGTAGTCCTGGCCCTTGTTCTGCAGGAAGCCGGAGTCCTTCACGAGGAGGCCGAGGCTGCGCTCCTTGATGTCCATCCGGAAGAGCTTGCCGCCGTGGTCGGAGCGGAGGGTGTCGAAGATGGTGGAGCGGTCGGGCACCGGGTAGCCGGTGATGTGCGTGACGAGCTGGGCCCAGTTGTCGGCGGACGCCGCGTCCGTCTCCCTGTACTTGTCGACGTTGCCCTTGGATTCATCGTCGTACTGGTCGGCCACCGGGCACCCTTTCCTGTCCGTCTCCGCCCCACACCGCTGCCGCGGGGCGGGTTACTTCTCTTCCGTGCCCGTGGTTCCGCTGGTGAGCGTGTCGACCTCGTCGAAGGTCTGGAGCAGCGTCTGGGCGTCGATCGCGTCCAGATTCTTGTTCTTGGTCTTGTTGGCCTCCTCGATGGTCTCGGTGAGGGCCTCCTTGAGCTCCTTGAACAGCTCCATCTGGTCGCCGAGCAGCTTGTCGATGGACTCCGCCACGAGCCTGACATTCTCCACCAACTCCGGCCCGGAGATGAGCTTTTCGGTGTTCATCCGCCCGATGCGCAGAAGCTGCCTGTCCTGGTCGAGGTTGTCCGCCGTGGTGTAGCCGCCGATCAGCTCGCCGAGCGGCCGGATGCGGCCGTCGCCCTCCTCGCCGCTGCCGTCCTCCCGGTGCTGCTTCGCCTTGGTGTACACCGGGTGCACCTCGTTGTCCCGGAAGTTCTCCATCTGCTTGAGATCGAAGTGCTTGACGTCGGCCTTCTCACCGGCCATGGGGCGTCCTCCTGCGGTCGGAGCGGTAGGAGCGGGACAGGGTTACGGGAACGGGGGCACGGCGCCGGCCGTCCTCCGGCCGGGGCGCACGGGCGAATGCCGGGGCCCGTCCTCCGTACCGTACGGAAGGAGGGAACCCCGGCCGCGCGGCTAACGGGCGCGCACACTGCCCCAGTTGTCGGCGCTCTTGCGCTCGTCGCGGGAGTGGTTGTCGTGGATGCTCTGGACCAGCTCGCCGCTGTCGCCGAGGAGCAGGGCCATGTTCTTGGTCGCCTGGTCCCACTCGGCCTGGACGCCGCGGTACATCTGCTGGTCGTCACCCTCCCATGAGGTCACGAGCGGCTTGAGCTCGTCCTCCAGGTTGTTGAGGGTGGTGATGATCTGCTGGGTCTGCTGCTTCAGCTCCTCGATCGCGTTGCGGACCGTGGAGTACTGCACATCGATGATGCCGTCGGCCATGACATCTCCTCTCGGGTGGGGGGCGGGTCAGCGCAGCGCTTCGAAGACGCCCTGACTGGTCTTGCTGTTGAGCACCTCGGTCAGGTCCTGGTTCTCCTGCGCCAGGCGGTTGGCCGACGTCACGTTCTCCTGGAGCGCGTCGACCATCTTGCTGATCTGCACGACGACCTTCTGCGCCTCGCCGTTCCAGCTGCGGAAGAGCTTCAGCAGGGCCTGGCCCTCGTCACCGCCCACACCCGAACGCGCGGCGATCTCGGCGACGTTGTTCTGGATCTTCTCGACCGCGGCCCGGGCCGACTCCAGAGAGGAGACACCTCCCAAGCCCTTGGCATAGTCCGCTTTCCTCTGGGCACTGTCCGCCATGTCGCGCTCCCTTCGTTGAGGCATGTCTCGTCGCACGGTTGCCCGCTGAGGCTAAAGAGAACTCACCGTCCGGCGCAACGCATGTTGGGAAGATTTGAGCATAGGTCAGTTCGCCAGAATCCTTACACGCCAACGGAGTTGTCCGAACGTTTCGGTTAAATGAACGCGCGTCGCAGCCGGTTGGCCCGTGCCGGTCGATTCGGACGGGAAACGGGCAGCCGGAGAATCCGAACGGTCAGCGGGACAGCCCATTTCCTGAGCTTTATCTGAGGTTCTTTATGCCGAACCTTTACGTGCCCGGCCCCCTTTTCCCTTTCTTCGGCACCGTATGGGGCGTTTGCCGGGATCATGGCCGGGAGTCGCCGGTGCCGGACGCCTCCGCCGTGTCCCGTGCGTCGGAAGCGTCGCACTTCGGGGCGGTGGTCCTGGGTTCCGCGGCTCCGGAAGCCGCGGCCGGGTCCAGGTCCGCGCCGGTCGGCAGCGCCGCGAGCAGCGGTGCGGGGACCGAGCCGATGTCCCCCTCGCCGTATCCGAGCGCGCCCAGGGAGTTCTTGGCCGTGACGCGGTATTTCACGCCGTTCTCCGCCACCAGGTAGGTGGTGCCCGCGTGGGCCGCGCCGCTCGCGTTCAGGGCCCGGACCAGGGCGCCGCGCCCGGGGCGTACCACCGTGGCGTCCGTCCGGGCGCAGGCCGGGACCAGCGGCCGGTCGGTGCCCTGGGACACCGCGACGGGGGCGAGCTGGGCCAGCGGGACCAGCACCGACCTGATCCGGGCGCCGCCGTTGCCGCCGTCGACCTGCGCGCAGAGGGCGGTGCCGCGCGGCGCGGACTGCGGGAGGGGCGGCGTACGGGGCAGCTCGGCGGCGGGTCCGGCGGGTGCCGTCTCCTTCGCCCGGTGCGTACGCAGCGCGTCGGCGCCGACCGCGCGGGCCTCGGGCGAACGCCCCTGGTAGGCGTCCTTCTGGGTGGCCGGGTCGCCCAGCACCAGGGCGGCCTCCAGCCGGGACAGCGGAACCAGCCCGTCCTTGCGCAGCAGGTGGTACGTGGAGCCGCCGCCCGGAACGCTGACCTGGAACAGCTGGCCGATCCTGCTCGGTTCGCCGCCCAGCGTCGGGCCCTTCCCCCCGCGCCCGGCGACCTCCGGCGGCTTGAGGGCGGGGCCGGGGGCCAGGGCGTCGAGGAAGGCCGCCGAGACCGGCATCGCCCGCTCGGAGCCGTAACCGAGGGCGTTACGGGCGTCGGAGTCCCGGTCCAGTGCGAGCCGGCTGCCCCGCCACACCAGGTACTCCGTGCGGTCCGGGCCGCTCACGAGCACCCCGCGGTCGGCCCCGACTCCCTGGGAGTCCAGCGGCGATCCGGCGACCACGGTGGTGGCCCCCGGCTTGTCCACGCCCGCGTCCGCGACGGCCCCGGAGGTGCTGGGCAGTGCGCCGTCCGGCCCGGTGACGCACATGTGCCAGGCTCCGGCGTCGAGCTGGCCGGGTCCGGGCAGGGTGTCCGGAGCGCCGGGGATGCCGGCCGGGGAGCCCACGGGGACATCGCGCAGCGAGGCGGTGGAGACGTCCACGGCCTTCAGGTCAGGGCCGCCGATCAGCCGCGCCGAGGCGAAGTTGCGCACCGGGTGCAGGACGCCGTCTGTGCCGGTCCACAGATAGCGGGCGCCGGTCTCACGGTTGACCACCAAGTGCTCGCCCTTGCGCCAGCTGTCGTTCCCGCCGGGGCGCAGCAGCCCGTAGACGGTGACGCCGGCGCCGATCAGGACGGTCACCAGGATGCCGAAGACGACGCCCCGGGTCGTCCGGCCAAGCGGGCTCTCGGGGGCGTCCGGGTCGGCCGTCAGCAGGCCCGAGCTGAGCCTGCCCATCATGAAGCCGTGGGCTTGGACCTGGTCGCGCTTGGACTGCACAGCCTCTCCTCAACTCGTCGTCCGTGGAACGGCTTACGGGGGTGATGGGTCCGATGGACCGGCGTACGGGGTGCTCGGTCCGGTGAACCGGCGTACGGGGGTGCTCAGCCGAACAGGCCGCGCAGCCAGCCGAAGAGGCCCGCCACCCACAGCGTGAGCGGCAGCAGCGCGACGGCCAGGCCGGTGTGCGCCAGCTCCGCCGCCCGGCCCCAGTACGGCAGCACGCGGCGGCCGGGCACGATCCAGGACGCGGTCACCAGGCCGGCCGCCGCGGCGAGCAGCACCCCGAAGACCACCACGCGCCCGTCCGCGTCGCTGTCCACCGCCCAGGCCCGGGCGAGCAGCAGCAGCCCGAGGATCCCGGGCACCGCCAGGGTGAGGCGCTGGCCGATGTGGACCAGGCCCCGGGAGTGCAGGAGCAGCAGCAGGGTCAGCGCCAGGGCGGTGAGCGTCTCGGGCAGGTCCGGGCGGTGGGCGAGGACGGTGAGGGCGGCCGCGGCGATGGTGCCGGTGGCGGCGAAGAGCGCGGTGACCCAGCGCCCGGCGAGTTCGGTGCGCTCGGCGACCTCGTCGCCCGCGTACGGGTCGATGCCCTCCTGGAGCTGTCCGGCGGAGGACGGCAGGGAGGGCATGCGCATTCCGGCCAGTTTGAAGGCGAACGGAGCCACCGCCCCGGCGGCGAGCGCGACCACCGTCGCGACCAGCGCCACCGCGGCCGACACGTCCAGGCCCGTGTAGCCCATCAGGGCCCCGGAGATCGCGGTGGCGACGGCGACCACGGCGGTGGCCAGCAGGGCGGGGGCGCCGACCGCGGTGGCGG
>NZ_JAAGMH010000077.1:0-409 GCF_010548505.1 Streptomyces sp. SID14515
GCGTCCGCGTCGGGCGGGTGTGTCGTCGTTCGGGATGAGTGGAACCAACGCCCACGTCATAGTGGAACAGGCTGCGGAACCCGCGCCGGCCGAGGCTGTCCCGGTGCCATCGGTCTTGCCGTTCGTTCTGAGTGCGCGGACCGAGGCGGCTCTGCGCGCCCAGGCGGAGCAGTTCCGGCATTGGTACGTCAACAATCCCCTGCCCGACGCAGATGTGGGACGAGCCCTGGCCCTGGACCGGAGCCGGCTCCCGCATCGGGCTGTCGTGGTGGGAGGCGGGCAGGAGGAGTTCCTCGACGGGCTGGATGCCTTGATCACCGGAGGCGTGTCCGAGCACTTGATACAGGGTGCCCCCGGGCCCGTGGACGGGCCTGGTCCGGTGTTTGTTTTTCCTGGTCAGGGTGCGCAG